>JBAWGF010000208.1:0-9042 GCA_049592615.1 Candidatus Acidiferrales bacterium | reverse complement strand
GGCTCGATGTGGCGCGCCGGTTACGACATGCCGCCCGACGCGGTTGCCGCCGAGCTCGACCGCCTCTGGCTCCAGGTTCGCCCGCTGTATGTCTCCCTGCACGCCTACGTTCGCTCGCAGCTCGTGAAAAAATACGGCGCGGGAGTGCTCTCAGCGGACGCACCGATTCCTGCGCATCTTCTAGGCAACATGTGGTCGCAGGATTGGAGCAACATCTACGACCTCGTCGCTCCGCCGAACGCCGACCCCGGCTACGACCTCACCGAAATTCTGAAGTCGAAAAAGACCGACGCGCGCGGGATGGTTCGCTACGGCGAGCACTTCTTCATGTCGCTCGGGTTTCCAGCGCTTCCGCCGACGTTTTGGGATCGCTCGCTTTTCACCAAGCCCGCCGACCGCGACGTCGTTTGCCACGCGAGCGCCTGGGACGTTGACTTTGTGGATGACCTCCGCATCAAGATGTGCATCGAGATCAAGGCAGAGGATTTCTCCGTCATCCACCACGAGCTGGGCCACAATTTCTACCAGCGCGCTTACAACACGCTCCCATTCCTTTATCGCGACAGCGCCAACGACGGCTTTCACGAAGCCATCGGTGACACGATTGCCCTCTCCGTCACGCCCGAATATCTCAAGCAGATTGGCTTCATCGAAAATGTTCCGCCAGCCTCGGCCGACCTCGGTCTCCTGATGCACAAAGCGCTCGAGAAAGTCGCGTTTCTCCCCTTCGGGCTGCTCATTGACAAATGGCGCTGGGGTGTCTTCTCAGGGAAAATTTCCGCAGCGGATTACAACAAGGCCTGGTGGGATCTGCGCCGGCAATACCAGGGCATCGCGCCGCCGCTTGCGCGCTCCGAGGCCGATTTCGATCCCGGCGCGAAATATCACGTCGCCGGAAACGTCCCTTACGCGCGCTATTTCCTCGCGGCGATTCTGCAGTTTCAATTTCACCGCGCGATGTGCCGCCAGGCCGGCTACTCCGGCCCGCTCCACCGCTGCTCGATTTACAACAACAAGGAAGTCGGCGCGCGCCTGAACAAGATGCTTGCGATGGGGAAGAGCCGCCCCTGGCCCGAAGCCCTCGAAGCGTTGACAGGCGAAAAACAAATGGACGCCACCGCCATCCTCGAATATTTCGCGCCCCTGAAAAAGTGGCTCGACGAACAAAATCGCGCGAGCGGCGCCAAATTCGATTGGTAGCGCAATCAAAAATCAGACTGCGAATAAAAATCGAAATGGTCTTTCTGAAGAGCTTGGTCGGCGGCATCGTGGCGCTGTTCTTGGCGCTGTTGGTCCTATATGTCTGCTCGTTGACGTACTTTTTGCTTTTTCATAAGCCTGACGGGAGCATTGGATGGGACTTGGTTTCGCTTTCTAAGCAACCGAAGCTGTGGATTCCAGCACTCCTCATTTTCGCAATCGGTTTCTACTGGGAGCATCGGGCGCTTTCGCGCTGACGCCAACATGTATGCACCTCCAACCTCGATTGTAAGCGGACGGTTGGGCGAATTTGTGGTATAAATTACATTTATCGAGGCCATAAACGCGCTTCGATGTGTGAGGGATCGTGGAATTTTCACTGACGGATGAGCAGCAGCAGCTTCGCCGCACCGTGCGGGAATTCGCCGAAGGCGAAATCCTACCGCACGTCATGGAGTGGGACGAAGCCTCGAAGTTTCCCTCCGAAATTATTCCGAAGCTTGCTGAAATGGGTTTCCTCGGCGTCATCTTCCCGGAAAAATACGGCGGCGCGGGAATGGGCTACGTCGAATACGCAATCATCATCGAGGAGCTTTCCCGCGTGGACGGCTCCGTCGGCATCATTGTCGCCGCGCACAATTCGCTTTGCACGAATCACATCTACAAATTCGGCACCGAAGCGCAAAAGAAAAAATACGTCGAGCCGCTTGCGCAAGGGAAAAAACTCGGCTGCTGGTCGCTCACCGAACCCGAAGCGGGCTCCGACGCCGGCGGCACTCGCACCAAAGCCGTAAAAAAGGGCAGCGGCTGGCTCATCAACGGCTCGAAGACTTTCACCACCAACGGCCACTACGCGGACATCTGCGTTGGCATGGCGGTCACCGATCCCGCAAAAAAGAGTCACGGCATTTCGGCGTTCATCGTCGAGAAGGGAACTCCCGGTTTTCGTCCCGGCAAGAAAGAAAACAAACTCGGCCTTCGGGCGAGCGACACGAGCGAAGTTGTTTTCACCGACTGCCAGGTCCCGACAGAAAATCTTTTGGGCAAAGAAGGCGAGGGCTTCGTCAACAGCCTGCAAATCCTCGACGGCGGCCGCATATCGATCGCCTCGCTCGGACTCGGCATGGCGCAGGGCGCATACGAATGCTCGCTGCGTTACGCGAAGCAGCGCAAACAATTCGGCAAGCCCATCGCGGATTTTCAGGCCATTCAGTTCAAGCTCGCGGACATGGCTACGCAGATCGAAGCCGCGCGCCTGCTCACGTATCAGGCCGCGTGGCTCGCCGACCGCGCGATTGCCGCAGGCGACCACGACGCGCGCTTCACGCGCGAGTCCAGTATGGCGAAACTCTACGCCGGAGAAGTCGCCGTTCGCGTCGCGAACGAGGCCGTGCAGATTCACGGCGGCTACGGATTCATCAAGGATTACCCAGCAGAAAAATATTATCGCGACGTCAAGCTCTGCACGATCGGCGAGGGCACCAGCGAAATTCAGCGCCTCGTCATCGCCCGCCAACTCCTCGGCAACAAATAATTTCTTGCGCCGTTGAAAGAAAATCCAGTCAACTAAACAACCGTCATCTGTTTTTGAAGGTCGGGCGCAAAGAGGCTCTTGGGAATCATTGCGTGGACGCCGCGCACGATGTCCACAACCTGCGTCACGCGGAAGCTCACCGCAATACTGCACAACGCGTAGGCGTCGAGCTCGGAAATTCCCGCGCGCGTGGACAGGAATTTGATGGCGTTGCGCGCCGCGAGCGTCATGGCCACGTTCAGGTCCTTGTCCATGCCCAGCGGAATCCAGTGCGTCGGAGTCTCCGCCACGGGCCAGCTGAATTTCTTCTGCTTGTGGAGAATCACCCGGATGCGCATCTCCTGCATCCGCGTCTCGAGCGCGGTGAGGCAGATTTCGCCGTCACCCTGCACAGCGTGCGAATCGCCCGTGAAGATCAGGCCTCCCGTCTTCCACACCGGGATAAACAGAGTCGAGCCTTCAGTGAGTTCGCTTAAGTCCACATTGCCCGCATGCGGGCCCGGCGGAACAGACGTGGTGACTCCGGGACTCAGAGCAGGGAAATATCCGTCCGGCGGCGCCAGGCCGAGCGTCCCCTGAAATGGTTTGAGCGGAACATTGATCTTGGGCGCGAATTCCGCTTTCAAGTTGTCAACGTCTAGGTTCAGATATTTCACCTGCCCCTCGGTAAAGTCTTGCGCGAGCAAACCGGTGCCGATCGATGACGGGTTGCTGAAGACCGCGCCCCATGTGAAGGGGCGAAATCGCTTGTAGCGGATTTCGAGCACATCGCCCGCTTCTGCGCCATTCACAAAAACAGGTCCGATGATGGAGTGGGGTCCGCGTCCCGGATTGCTGAGCCGGAGTTTTGCGAGAGTCTCGACCGGCACTCCCGGTTGCATCTGGTTCAAGAAATGGGACCACGTATTGGGATAGCTGATCGTATCGCCGGAATCGATTTTGACGATGGGCGGCAGCGTGGTATCGAACACTCCCAGACGCACAGTCTGATCGTTTGATTCCACCACATGCACGTGGCCTTCATCGTTCGGCCCATCCGGCCATCGGCCGCGAGCCCCAGCGTCTCCGCCCTCGCGATTGTCCGCCGCGCTCGCAAGTTTGGTGAACCATGGACCGACTGCCGCGAGTGCGCCCATGAAGCTGCTGGCGCGCAGCATCGCGCGGCGTGAGCGGCCTCTGGCCGTGAGGTGATTGTCCAGAATTTCCTGGTTCACCTCGTCCATGCGCAGAAGCCGGTCTGCGGCGCGCTTCGTGAACGCAGCGTCCTTAATGTCTTCGCGGAGGATGCCCGTGCCCTTTTCATCTCCGCATCCAAACAGGTTGCCGCAGTGGTGGTGGTGATGGACTGGCTGGCTTTCAGGTTCGCTACTGAGATCCCGTGGCATTCTCTCCTCCAGTTCGGTGTGGCAAAGAAGGATTTAATTCGCTTGTGCAGCGGCGCCACTAGCGCGGCCCCAGCATACTCCTGCGCAATCACACCAGGAAAAATATTTTCGCGACACCAGGCTTTTGACTCTTGAATTCCCTCAGATGTTTTTGTCTTGTATTATCTGTGTTCATCTGTGTTTATCTGTGGTTGCGTTTCTGCTGCGATGACGACGACCGTCGAAACCTGGGCCTCGCAAATCCGCGCCGGCGACGTTCGCGCGATCTCTCGCGCCGTTTCTGCGATCGAAAACCGCTCGCACGAAGCCGAAGAAATACTCCGGCAGGTTTTTCCCTACACCGGCAAAGCCTATCGCGTCGGAATCACGGGCGCGCCCGGCACCGGCAAAAGCACGCTGGTGGACCGCCTTGCGAGCCACTATCGCGCCGAAAAGAAAACTGTCGGCATTATCGCCGTCGATCCATCCAGCCCGTTCACGGGCGGCGCGATCCTCGGCGATCGCATCCGCATGCAGGGCCATGCCACCGATTCCGGCATATTTATCCGCTCCATGGCTACTCGCGGCTATCTCGGCGGCCTCGCACAATCTACCGGCGATGCCGCGCTTCTTCTTGACGCCGCCGGCAAGCAGATGATCCTCGTCGAAACGGTCGGCGTCGGCCAGGGCGAAATCGAAATCGTGCGCCTGGCCGATTGCACGATTGTGGTTCTCATGCCGGGCATGGGCGACGATGTGCAAAGCCTCAAAGCCGGACTGATGGAGATTGGTGACATTTTTGTCCTGAACAAAGCCGACCGCGAAGGGGCCGGCCGCTTCGAGCAGCAGCTTCGCGCGATTCTTCAGCTTGTCCCCGAGCGCGAGGGCTGGCGCCCTCCCATCGTTCGCACGGTCGCCACCGAGAGCAAAGGCATCGACGAGCTCGCGCATCAAATCGCGCTCTTCCGCGAACATTTTGACAAGCTGCACGACCGGCGCGCGCGCGAAATCGCGCATTGGAAGGAATGGCTGCTGCGTTTGCTCGCGACGCGTCTGATGGAGCGCGTCGCTGGGGCGCATCTCGGCGAGCGCGAGCTCGATCAGATTGCTGCGCAGGTCGCCGAGCGAAAAAAGGATCCTTACACTGCGGTCAACGAAATCCTTTCCCGCGCGGGACTATGATGCGGTTTGCGTTCAACGCGATTGAGACTCAGCCGTGAAGAATGATTTTGAAGCGGTCTTTGCGATCTTGAAGCGTGTCCTGGGCAAGCACGCCGCGCGCCTTTCCGTGAAAGCGAATACCGCCACTGAGTACACGCTCGTGACGAAGTCCGCCTCACCGTTTCCGCAGCACAAAGGGGAGCCGATGTATTTCGGTGCGGTGCGCCTTGGCAAAGCGTACGTGAGCTTCCATCTGGTGGCGCTCTACATGAATCCAAAACTGACCAACACCGTCTCGCCAGAGTTGAAGAAGCGAATGCAGGGCAAGGCGTGCTTCAACTTCAAAACCAACCCGGAACCGGAAGCGCTGGCTGAGTTGCGGCGGCTGACGGAAACGGCAATCAAACACTTCGAGAAGCTTAAGTGGTTGTAAACCTCCGGCGGTGTCGCCGCTGATTAAGGCCCGCGACGATTTTCTAACTCTTACGGATGGCATTTGATTTCGATGCGAAGGCTCGAAGGTTCGTTTGCATGAGCGGATGCGAGTTCCGGATTTTCGACGACCTCGATCGCGTGCATCGGCTCGGGCCCCATCCAATGCACGCTCCAAGCGCCGGGATGAACAGGCAGATCGCGGCTCGGCTGGTCTATCACAGTGCCGTCGGCGCGATGATACCGAATGTGCGGCGTCTTTCCGCCGGTATCCCAATCGAGAAAGAAGCTCGGCCAGCGGTGATGATGCATCGGGATTGTCTTGCCGGCCGCGGGCACGGTAACTTCGAGCACGCGCACAAACGCGTTTTCGAAAATTACCTTGTGACTATCGGGTGCGGCCTGCATCGCGTCATAGCCATCTGGAAATGCCGATTTGTCCTGTCCGTAGAGGTAGAAGTGCCCGCCAAACAACGCGAGCGAAAGCACGATCGAGGCAGCAATCCATGCACGCTTCTGCCTGTTGAGAAAAAGTCCTCTCGGGCTCATGCCGCGAAGTATAGCGGCCGTTTGCACAATGCGAAATCCCGATTTATTGCCGCGGATACGTGAATTCACCCGATGGGTCCCTCTCCCTCAGACCTTTTACCTGCCCGCTCTCCATGATGAACTCATAAATGTCGTCGGCGAACCGAGGAGTCCGGAACTGCAGACCCTTGACATGAACCAGTTTCTGCGGTGGCCCTCCCGGAAAAACGAGAGACAGGCCTGCGCCGGGTTGATAGGCGACTTCAAATTTTACTTTCGTGGGCGTCAGGTAAGTTCCTGCGAGCTTTTCGAGAAGAGCAGGGTCGAGTGTCTCGGGCTTGCGGGTGAAAACGACTTCGGCCTCGTCGAGAGAAATTGTTGCGCTGTCAATGTCGCCCTGGGGATTCGCCCGGAAGTTGAGCGAGAATTTTTCGTTTTGCTCGTCGTCGGGCGTGTCGAACCGATCGTAGTGGAAGTGGCTCATCGGAAATTGAAATTCGTGGAAGGTGAACTGAAGCTGTTCATCTTTGAGTCCGATTTTAACGATGCCGTATCCCGGATTCTCGAACTCGCCCGTGTAGTCGGCCAATGCGTGCGAGGGTTTTGTATTCGGAACTCGGTCCGCGCCGGCTTTCGCGCGCGCTTCCGTGCCTGCTTTCTTGCCGGCGAGACGAGCCTGGAGAAAACGGTCGCTCCAGGGCGTCTGGTCCATGCCGAGCAGCCGCTCGTAAACGTTGTAGCTGACGACATTGTACAGGGGCGCGCTGTGATTGCCGATGACGAGAACGATCACGCCGATCTTGTCGTTGGGCATGAACGAAATCTGCGAGTGAAACCCGGGAAGGTCGCCTCCGTGAAAAGTGAGTAATTTCCCGCGATACGATGCGGTCTGGCGTCCCATTCCGTAAGCTGGATTCAGCACCTCCCAGTATCCGCGTGCTTCGCCGAGAGCGTTCGGCAAGCCAATGGCCGGCTGCAGCGTGGCCTTCAACACTTCGGCGGGCAGGACCTGCTTTTGATTGTATTTCCCGTCGTTCATCAGGGCGATTAGCCAGTGCGAAATATCCTCGATGTTGGAGATGACCGCGCCCGCTGGAGCGACGCCCTCGGTGTCCTCGTAGTAAGGAATTTTGTACAGCTCAAACGAATCTCGCTTCTCGGTGAATGGCACGCCGTGGTCCGGAGACTTCAGCATTTCGGAAATCGTGAATGTGGTCGAACCCATGTCGAGCGGAGTGAGGATACGGTCCTGCACGAACTGCTCCCACCTCTTGCCGGACTTCAATTCGATAATTTCTCCGACGGCGGAGAACATCAGGTTGTTGTAGAGGAAAGTTCCCCGCATCGGTTCCTGCGGTTCGAGGTACTTCAACTTCTCGAACAATTCCTTGCGCGTGAAAGGCGACTTGTACCACATCAAATCGTGCCTCGTGACTCCGGTCCGGTGCGACAGCATGTCGCGCAGGGTCACGTTGTTGTTGAGCTCGTCGTTGTAAAACCGAATGGTCGGCACGGACTCGCGAACCGGCTTGTCCCAGGTGAGTTTTCCTTCCTCCACCAGCATGCCCGCCGAAATCGCCGTGAACAGCTTCGAATTCGACGCAATCTGGCACAGCGTCTTCGGCGTGAACGGCAGCTTATTTTCGTAGTCGCGATAGCCATAGCCCTTCGCGAACACCAGCTTGTCGTTCACAACGATGCCCACGCCGATGCCGGGCGTATTCCAATCCTTTCGAATCTGCTCCATGTAGGCGTCGAAGCCCTGAAGCTTTTTGGTGATGTCAGTTTCCTGGGCGCGAGCGGGAATCGCAAGGCTTACCTGTGTGAAGAGGAGAGCGAAAATGGCGACAGAGCGAGCGACGGCGGAAGACCGAAGTCCGTTTTCAAGAGGCATGAGGAGTGTCCCTTTCGTTTTCTTGAATGATTTTCACCCCGCGTATTGTATAGCCGCATGTGCGATTGGCAATGGCAACTTTAAGTGTCTTAAAGACTGACTCAGGACGGCAGCCTTCCCACGCTTTGAACTTTCTGCCTTGACCTGTAAACTCTCCGCTTGCCGTATCTGTGTACATCAGTGTTCATCTGTGGCTGCTTTGTTCCTTTTGCCAGGAGCGCTCTTTGAAACTCGGCGATCTCGAATTTCACATTCTTGTGGACGGCCACTTCGGCCTCGACGGCGGCGCGATGTTCGGCGTCATTCCCAAGCCGATGTGGGAAAAGAAAACGCCCGCCGACGCGCGCAATCGCATCATGCTGTCGATGAATTGTCTGCTCATCCGCGCAGGAGGCAAGCGCATCCTTGTCGAAACGGGAGCCGGCGACAAGTTCAACGCAAAACTCCGCGACATCTACGCGCTCGAAGGTCCGTTTCTCACCGATCGCCTGCGCGATTACGGGCTCAAACCCGAAGACATCGATATCGTCGTCAATACACACCTGCATTTTGACCATTGCAGCGGCAACACGCGCATCGAAAACGGCAAAGCCGTTCCCACGTATCCGAATGCGCGCTACGTCGTTCATCGCAGCGAACTCGAACACGCCAAACATCCCACCGAGCGCGATCGCGCCAGTTATTTCCCCGACAACTACGCTCCGATGGAAGCCACCGGCCAGTGGCAGCTCGAGGGCGACGAAGCCGAAGTCGCGCCCGGCGTGCATCTCATTTCCGTTCCGGGTCACATTGCGAACATGTATTGCGTGAAACTCGAAGGCGGCGGAAAGACCGCATTTCTCTTCGCGGATCTCGTCCCCATGACTCCGCATCTTGGTCTCCCATGGATCATGGGCTACGATCTCTATCCGATGCAGACGCTCGAAAAT
>JBAWGF010000207.1:0-3220 GCA_049592615.1 Candidatus Acidiferrales bacterium | reverse complement strand
GAATCGGAATCGAAAATGTAACGATCGTCGAACGGGACGTCGGAGGGCCGATAAGGGTGCGAGCCGGTGGCAATCAGGATCACTTCACCCTGCAAAATAACTGGATGATCTTGCGGGGCCTTGACGGAAATGGTGTGGGCGTCCACGAAAGAACCAAGGCCTGCGAAAACTTCCACGTGGTGCAGTGCGAGATTCTTTTGCACTTTGTAACGCTCATGCTCGACGATGACGTTTTTTCGATGAGAAAAATCCTTGACGGTCAAACCTTCTCGCAGCGAATAATCGACGCCGTAAAGGCCGCGCTGTTTGATGCCGGAGAAATAGAGCGCCGATTCACGGAGGATTTTGCTGGGCAGAGTTCCGGTGTTGACGCAGGCGCCGCCTGGATCTTCGGCGGCTTCAACCAGTGCGACTCGTTTGCCGAAATAAGCGGCCTGTGCAGCCGCCTTTTCACCCGCCGGGCCGGAACCGATGACAATGAGGTCGAAAGAATTCAATCTATGCCTCCAAATGCGCAAATCGAACGCAAGAATGCGAATTTGAACTTGAAAAACGCGGCCGAAATATCTTGGCTCGAGTGACGATTAGAATGGGCTGCTCTCCTTTGTTTTCAATAAGTTAGCGTGATTTCTAATCGCCGGAGCGTCGATTAGACTCTCGAGTGCGGAGGGTACAGGTTGGAATCTGAAAATGCAATCGCGTAAGCCCACCGGCGCGCATGAGGTTGCAACAACCTGGCCTTCGCGTTGGTGAGAGTTCATCCGGCCACTGTTTTTTTTGCTCATAATCCCAAACCCCTTTTGCCGCTTCTCCGCCACAGGCGTAGCACGAGAATACGCTAGCACGAATGCGGCAAGGCTCAAGAGTGTGATTGCTGTGGTGTTTTGTAAGCATGGGATGGCTCAGTTGACGTCCTGTGGTTGGGGAGATTTTGTTGCGATGGCGAGAGCGATGAAGAACAAACCAAACAGCAGATCCCTCGCCCCCATCCGCAAATGACGCGGCTGGGCTCGGGATGACAACTCCGGCGTAAAGCGGCGGCCCTTCGTCCACCTTCGGTGAACTCAGGGCAAGCAAGCTGCCGCACTCCAAATACGAGGGAATATCCGGCACGCAAGCGCAGCAGAACTTCACCATTCATCGATGAGGTTGGCGACGAGGCCGGTCCATCCGGTCTGGTGGCTGGCGCCGAGGCCGGCGCCGGTATCACCGTGGAAATACTCGTAGAAGAGCAAATAGTCGCGCCAATTGGGATCCTTCTGGAATTTTGCCACATCGCCAAAGACGGGCCGATTGCCATGATTATTGCGGCGGAAAATCCCGATCATGCGCCGGGCGATTTCTCCGGCCATTTCGCGAGGCGTGATCGGTTTTCCTTTGCTACCGGGCGTGGCGACGGCGAATCCCGGACCGAAGGCGTCGCTGAATTTCAAAAGCGATTCAATGATCAGATACGATGTTGGAAACCAGATCGGTCCGCGCCAGTTGGAATTGCCACCCTTTATTTTTACGTCCGCCTCGGCGGGCGAATAGCGGACTTCGCTGTCGCCAAACGCGAAGGGGTGATGCTCATGAAATTTTGAGAGGCTGCGCATGCCGGCCGGTGAGAGAAATTCGTCCGGATCGTAGAGGCGCTCGAGAATGCGGGAAAGCTGATGGCGGTCCACAATCGAGAGCGCATGGCACCGGACGCCGTCGCGCGTTTCGGAGTAACACGCGCTGCCGACGAGATCCGGACGATTCTTGATGAACCAGTTCAAGCTCTCGGGAAAATACTTGAGATGCTTCATTTCATCTTCGCGGAGGAATTCAACCGCGAACATGGGAATCAAGCCGACGAGCGAGCGGACCTGGAATTTGTGGAAGTCGCCGCCGGCGTAGCGCAGGACATCGTAGAAGAAGCCCGCCTCTTCGTCCCATAACTGATACTCGCGGCCGCCCATTTTCTTCATCGCGGCGCCGATGCCGATAAAGTGCTGGAAGAATTTTGTCGCCAGGCCTTCGTACACCGCGTCTCCGCGAGCCAGCTCGAGCGCGATGCGCATCATGTGAAGGCAGAAGAAGCCCATCCAGCCGGTGGCGTCGGATTGCTCGAGGATCGCGCCATCGGGCAGCTTAGTGCTGCGATCGACGACCGTGATGTTGTCGAGTCCGAGGAAGCCGCCTTCGAAGACGTTCAACCCCTGGCTATCCACCTTGTTGACCCACCAGGCAAAATTGATGAGCAGCTTGTGAAAGCATTTTTCGAGAAATTCGCGATCGCCCGCCCCGGAGTGTTTTTTCTCGATCTGATAGATCCGCCACGCAGCCCAGGCCTGCACGGGAGGATTGAGGTCCGAGAATTCCCATTCGTAAGCTGGAATTTGACCATTCGCGTGCTGGAACTGCTCGAACAGCAAGACCCAGAGATTCTGTTTCGCCATACGCGGATCGATGAGAGAGATCGAGACGCAGTGAAACGCGAGGTCCCAGGATGCAAACCACGGATATTCCCACTTGTCGGGCATCAGAAGGACGCGCATGGAATTCAGATGGCGCCAGTGCGAATTGCGAATCGTTTTTCGCGATTCGGGCGGAGGGAAGCGCGGATTATCGCCGTCGAGCCAAAGATTCACGTCGAAGAGATAAATCTGCTTGGTCCACAACATGCCGGAGAGCGCCTGGCGCTGAATCATGCGATCCTGCGGTCCGGCGTTCGCGGGATGAATCGAGGCGTAAAATTCGTCCGTTTCTTCTTTTCGCAGCCGGACGACGGCGTCCACATCGGCGAGCGGCCGAGCACCCGGGCGCGGCTTTTCGCTGGTCAAGCGCATGGGCAGGACCACCGATTTCCCCGCCGGAATCTTCGCCGTGTAACGGATGCAAGCCTTCGTCCCCGTGCGGTCCGAATTGATGCAGTTTTCGCTATAAATCAAGTAACGGTGAAAGGCATCCTTGACGTGTGGCTTGCGGCTCGTATTTCCCGGACCGAACACGCGGGGGCCGTTTGTTTCATTGTCCGTAAACATCTGCTCGCCGCCGGCGGGACCGTACAGCCGCATTGGATCGAGCCGATATTCCGCTTGCAGGTTGCCAAGGGGTTTCGAGCTTGTGGAGTCAGCCACAATCGAAATCACGCCACCTTGCGCCGGCCCGGGAAAAATGACCGGTTCAGGATCGGGAGGGTCGGTCCACGCCCAGGTGTTGCGGAACCAGAGATGCGGCAGAAGATGCAGAATCG
>JBAWGF010000206.1:0-20691 GCA_049592615.1 Candidatus Acidiferrales bacterium | reverse complement strand
GATTCCGGCAGCACCATGCTCGGGTTTTGCATCGCATTCCTTGGGCTCGATTTTTATCGAGCGCATTCTGCGGCCGGCCCGCAGCTCCTGTTTCCAATTCTGATTGCAGCGTTTCCGCTGCTGGACGCGACGTTGGCCGTCGCACGCCGCTTGCGTAGCCGAGTCTCTCCCTTCGAAGGCGATCGGCGGCACTTTTACGACCTCTTGCTTGCGCGTGGTTGGAGTCCGCGAAACGTTGCGTTCGTGTGTTACGCGATTACGATTGCGATGGGGATGACTGGATGGCTCTCGATGCGGAGCGATTTGCCGCACGCGGCGTGGATCGCGCCGTTGAGTGGGGGAGCGCTGTTCTTCGCGTCGTTGCGCCTTGGTTCACTGCGCTCCGTCGAGAGACGTCCGTCCGTCGCGCGAGCGAGAATCTGAGCAGTGTGATCGACGCGAGCAATTCCACCGAAGGATTCCCGGCAACTACGATGTCGGATTTGAAAGAATTGTGCGCGTGCCGCGGCGGTTGCGTTCTTGAGGCGAGGTTTGTTTCTGCGCATTGCCGAGCTGCACGAGCAGCTTGCGAAGTTTGGCTCGCTCTTCAAGGTCCATATCCAGTACCTCGAAAGCGCGCGCCTGAGTGTTCGCGTCGCGGACAATGGTTTGCGCCTTAACTGCCTTCTGCGCCGCGTTCAACCTCATCGACACAACGCTTCCGGGATGCAGACTCTGTTCGCAGACCGCGATTCCGCCGCCCAGAGTCATCTCCGGAATCTCCAGCTTGCAGTTTTCTTTCAGGTTCGTCGTCGTGGCTTCCACCGAATGTTCCAACCGCAATCTTGGGTAACGCCGCTGGCGAATGGCCGAGGAATTCGGATCGGCGTCCAGCGGCTCCAAAGAAAATTCCGCGACGCTCAGGCCGCTCTTTGAAAGGAAGCTGCGGACCCACTCGGGGTCGATCTTCTCCATCGCTTGCATCGCGACCAGGCGGAGTTCGCTTGGATTTCCCCAGCGCCACGCCTTCCTGTACTCGGCGATTTTTCGAAGAATCGCTTCGGCGCCCGATGTGCGGAGACGCCCGAGTGCTTCAATCGCCTTCAAGCGGAGATATTCGGTGGCATCCTTTGGCATGTCGCCTTCCGCCAGGCGGAGCAATCGCATGTCCGCCGATTGTTCGCCACTCAAGCCGATTTCGTCCACGGCCAGCGGGCGAATCAAGGCATCGAGATAATCGAATATTTCGAGAAGCAGGCGGCCGCGCTCGGGCGCGCCGCTTCCGGCGATCTGGCGCACCACTCGATCGTGCGCGGTGCGCTTCCATTCCTTCATGCGTGTGGGTAAAAGTTTTTCGACCGCGTCGAGATCCATGCGCGCGAGAATTCCGACGGCGTCAATCGCTTCATGCTGCGCTCCTTCACGAAGCTGCGCGCGCAAATGCTCCAGCCCTTCCGGGCCGAGCACTTCCATCATAGAAACGATCAGCTCGCAATCCTCGCGGAATCCGGCGCGGCTGAACCGCACTGCCAGGTGTTCTGACGTAGGCACCGGCATCCGGCGCATCAAATCCGCCAGGCCGCTCGGGATTCCTCCAGCCTTCAGCGCTTCTTCGATGAATTCCGGCATGCGGTTCTCGACCGCAATTCTCGGCCGCAGGCTCTTTGAAACGCCGGGATGGTCCTTTTCGATATAGTCCATCAATTCGACCGCGCGTTGAATCGCCGGGTAGGACCGCTTATTCGTGGCTTCCTGCGTCAATCGAACGAATGCAGCGCCGACAAGGCTCTGCATCTGTGAGTCTTTTTCTTCCGCGAGTTGCACGCCGACTTGACGGATCGTGTCGATCAGAAGCTTTTCATCAGCCTTGCCATAGAGTCCCGCAAGTTCGGCGAGGCCGGTGGCCGCCTGTCGGCGCGGCTCCGGTAATTTGTTCGTGATGCAACTTGCATAATTGCGCAGCACGTTTTCGGCTTGTTCCTTCTCACCGCGTTCCATCAAGCCGTCGATGTACTCCCGCACTCTTGGCGGTGGAACGCACCATGCTTCCGCGGAGTCGAGCACTGCCTTTTTCTTCGCTTCCGGAACATGTCCCCAGAACTGTTGCGCCAGCAGGTCCACGTGCGACTGAACTTCAATTCCGGCCCGCGCCATTTTTTCTTCATACACGCCGAGGACTTTGCGCAAGCCGTCGAGTTCCTGGTTCATGTCGTCGAGCAGCGTGCGCACCGCGTTCACTTCCAGGTCGCCGCGTTCGTAGCTTTCGAGGGCAAAGCGGATGGCGATGTGTTCTGCGAGCTTCAGGAGTGTCGGCCTGTCGGATGACTCCGTGGGCGCCTGAGCTGCGAGCGCCGATAGCGCCTGGCTGATCGTGAAGCGCGCCCGGCGCGGCAGCGTTGAAAGCCGCGATTGGAAGGCGTTCGGATCGAGTTTGTCGTTGTTGGAATCAGCAGTGCGCGCAATTTGCGCCAGCACCTGTAGGATTCCTTGCAGTTCGTCGCCCTGCAGCGTCATCAAGCCCGTTTCAACCGCCATCGAACCGGGACCTGCATTGCGTGCGGAGCGAGTACCGCGAATTCCTGACGTTGCGTTCCCCCAACGTGATGCGGGATTGGGGCCGCCTTCGCCGCTACCTCCGCCTGGGGTTTTCCATCCGCGAGTACCGCTCCCTCCTCCGGAACCCGTTCCGGAGCCTCCTCCAGAGCCGCCGCCAGGTCCGCGGACTCCCTGCCCGGGAATCCCGGTCCCACCGCCGCCCGTGTTCGCGGGAGATCCGGCGGGAGCATCCTTGTTGAGCCAAAAGCCTCCCGTCCTGTCGTCGAGCGGAGCGCCACTACCGCCGCTTCCACCGACGATGTTCCAGGTGCTCGAACCGGAGCCGCCCGGGCCTGCGCCAGAACCCGGTCTGCCGCCACTCCCTGTACCAGAGCCGCTGACCGGAACTCCACTTGCCAGATTTCCGGTCGGTCCAGCTGCGCCACCAGGCGATCCAGCGGGAGCATCTTTGTTCAGCCAGAAACCCCCGGTGTTGTCATCAATGGGAGCGCCAGTGCCACCACCTTCGCCGACGATGTTCCAGGTGCTCGAACCCGGGCCTGGTCTGCCTCGACTTCCTGCTCCGCTGACGGGAACGGCGCCTGACACACCTCCAACACGTGCGCCCGCATCCGAACCCGAAGGTGATCCAGCTGAGCCATCCTTGTTGAGCCAAAATCCGCCTGTCTTATCGTCGAGAGGCGCGCCACCACCTGTGCTTCCTCCAACGATATTCCACGTGCTCGAGCCTTCCGCTCCGCCCGAACCATGGCCTGAGCCGGCCCCGCTGCCACTGACGGCAACTCCGCCTCCTACACCGCCGCTCAGACCGCCTGCACCTGACGGCGATCCACCTGAACCTTCTTTGTTAAGCCAGAATCCGCCGGCTTTATCATCCAGAGGAGTTCCGCCGCCGCTGCCGCTTCCTCCAACGATGTTCCACGTGCTCGCGCCTTGAACGGGGCTGGCTGGCCCGCCAACGGATGGGCCACCTCCACTTCCATCTCCAATGACACCGCCATAGCTAGAGCCCTCAGTTCCTGTGCCGTAGCCGGAACCGCCGCTTCCGGAGCTGCCGCCTCCTAGGCCATACCCGCCTTCACCACCGCCACCGCCGGGACCGTAGCCACCGCTGCCGGGTCCGTATCCGCCTTCACCTCCGCCACCGCCGGAGCCGTAGCCACCACCTGACCCGCCAAATCCGGAGCCACTTCCGCCGCCACTGCCGCTACCGGAGCCATCGCCGCCTCCGCCGCCCCTGGTTCCTTCGGCGGCGACAATCAGTTGGAGAAGTCTTTCCGGGTCGTTGAAGAGTTCGTCCGATTGCTCAGCATTTAATCCCAGAGTGCGCGCAGCAAGCTGCGCCGCAACCGTGGACTTTGCGACCGCTGAATCCGCGGGAACGAAGCAAACTTCGTTGACATGAATGTGTGGATCGCCCTGCAATGCGGCCTTCAGTTGTTCGGCCAACTGCACGGGCTTCGCGCCAGTCCCCGTCGGGAAGCCGCGCACAAAACGCGCCAGACTGGCTTGCGTCACCTTTGGGGAGAAGTGAATGCTCGCGATGCCCGCGGCGGAGAGCATCCGTGCGAAGCTTTTTTCCGCCGCAGCAGATTCGAGCGCCACGCCGTCGAGCAAAAGTTGATCGCCTGAGACTGCCAGGAGCAATCCAGCCTCGTTGTCGGAGCCAAGCGCCGTACGAAGTTCGCTCCAGGCTGTGTCGTACTGCTTGGCCGTGCGTGGGTGCCCGAAGTCATACATCCGGGCGAATTTGAGCAGGATGTTCAAGCTGCGCACGAATGCGCGTGCCGCCGCCTGCCGCGTATTGGGGTTCATTGCCACAGTCCAGTATGGAGGCAGGTATCCCGCCTCCTATTGGAAAATATGAGGTTTAGGACCGTATCGGGCAATGGTACGCGTGTCCTTCTAGGTACCACTTGGGGGGCCCAGCGATTCCATAGGAGGATGGTTCTAGAACGACTTCGTTAGATCGCGGCACTCTTAAGCCAGGACTCAAGATCGCTAATCTCGCCGAGGATTGCTTTCGCCCCAAGCTTCCGCAAACGGGCCCCGCGCTGGCGCCGCTCTTCGCTTCGCGGAGGCAGAACGCCGACAAACGGCATCCGCGCGGACCGCGCAGCCAGGGCATCGTCCACGTTGTCGCCAACATAGAGGACGGTGCTGGGAGTCCGCCCACGGAGGATTTTCAGGAGGCCTTCGGGGTGGGGTTTGCCGCGCGACACATTTTCGACGGTCACAATTTGCCGGAAGAATTCGCGGATCTTCCAGCGATCGAGCGTGTAGTCAAGCTCGTGGCGACTTCTGCCCGTGAAGATACTCAGCTCAGCCCTTTTCGCGAGGCGTCGCAATGCTGAACTCGGAAGTAGCCACTTTTCGCGCGACACATTTCCGCGGCCGTTTTCGCCCCAATAGAGTTTCTGAAATCTTCGCTTCACCTCGGCGTACTCAAAATCTCCGCCGAGCGAGCGCACCCAAGCGGTCGAAAGCTTCCAATCGTCGTTAAAGCCGGGGCGATTTTTCCAGCGATGCAGCTCTTTTCGCGTGACGTGCTTCCCGGTGAAGAGCTGAACAGTTTCGAGTGTCGTCCGCTGGAAAGATTCGCGCGTATCAACCAGAACGCCGTCCACATCGAAAATAATTAGCGAAGGACGGAATGTCATCGGCTTTGTATGTGTGGACACGAGGGTTTGAGGAAGGAGGAAATGATCCGTCAGGAATGAGATTCTTCCGGCTCGCCCGAAGTTTCTGACGGCTCGGATGCCGCCTCGGGTGATTTCGCGGCATTCTCTTCCTCGAGCGAATCGGAGGTCCACGCTTCGCCCGGCGCAACGGGAGGAGGCGTGACTTCCGCGTTCGCTTCCTTTGGTTCCGAAGCAGAAGTTTGCGGAGAAACCGGCGCGCTCGCAGGCGCAGGTGCCGGGGCAGCCGCGGCGGCATCGGCCTTCAAAATCTCAAGTCGAGCCGCAAGTACTTCGGCAAACAAATCCAAAATCATTTTCGCGCCGCTTCCATCCGAATCTTTCGCCGGGTTATAAGCGGCGATTTCAATCGCAGCGAGATGCTTCTGCGTCCCAAAAACTCTCAAGGCTTCGCGAACCTCTTCGAGTGTCAATCCGCCCGAACCGGGATAATTCGTCGCCGGAAAATCCGCGATGACGTCCACGTCGAAATGGAGAATGAATTCGAATCCATTGGCGTGGATTCGTTCGATGGCCGCCTGCGCCGCAGTGGCAGCTCCCATGCGGTGGACATCGTCGGCAAAATACCGGCGGAGCGGCGAGCGCTCGAGCGATTCTTTTTCGGCCGGATCGAGACGCGCGACGCCGAACAGTGCAAGATCCGGCTCACGCACCAGCGGCGGCTCGCCCCAGAATCGCACGAGTTCGGCTGCACCGCGGCCGGTCAAATGCGAAACCACCATCCCGTCCACGCAGCCCGAGGGCGTAGTAGCCGGCGTGTTCAGGTCGGCGTCGCGATCCATGTAAATCATACTGACGTTGCGGAAATAACGGCGAACGCCGGCGACCGTCGCGAGCGCGACCGAACAATCACCAGTCAGGATTAACGGCAGCGAGCTCGATTTGACGGCTTGCTCCACGCGCGGCTTCAGCGCTTCGAGCGATGCTAGGACGCGGGGCAAGTTGCGCGCGCGGGGACTCTCTTCGTCGGGCTTGTAAAGCTGGGCAGGGTCATCGCCGAGGTCGGCGACTTCGTAGCCGATCGAACGCAGCCGATCCACCAGTCCGGCGCTGCGGAGAGCAGACGGCGCAGCTTCATGCCCCTCGGACATCGCAGCCGCGCTTGTCGGCGCGCCGAGGAGGGCAATCTTATTCGGTTGGCGGACGATTTTCACCGCCACGCTTCGTCTCCCTTGAAATGATTTTTCGACGGCCAGGTCGCGACCGGCTCAGCGAACAGCCGGGCCCTGCCGAGCGGCGAGTTCCGGCGGCAGAGTAAAGCGCACGTCCTCGCGAATCAAATCGAGGTCGCGCTGATTCGTGAATCCACAGTTCGAGAGGCGCTGGCTAACCTGCTCCACCAGGATTTCCGGCGCGGATGCTCCCGCCGTCAATCCGAGTGTCTTCACGCCCTCGAGCCACGAGGAGTCAATGTCGTTGGCGTCCTCGATCAACCGCGCCGCCACGCCGGCGCGTTTCGCCACTTCCACAAGCCGATTCGAATTCGAGCTGTTTGCCGAGCCTACAACCAAAATCAGTTCCACTTCCCGAGTCAACGCTTCGACCGCTTCCTGCCGGTTCTGCGTTGCGTAACAGATGTCATCGGACGCGGGGCCCACAATCCCCGGGAACCGCTGCCGGAGCCGCGCCACAATTTCCTGCGTGTCGTAGAGAGAAAGCGTCGTCTGAGTCAAAAACGCGAGGCGATCCGGATCGGGCACTTCGAGCTGATCGACTTCCTCGACGCTTCCGACGACGACGGTTTGGTCAGGCGCCTCACCGGACGTGCCGACGATTTCCTGGTGATCGCGGTGGCCGATCAAAATTAGCGTGCGGCCCTCGCGAGCAAATTTCAAAGCTTCGAGATGGACCTTCGTCACGAGCGGGCAGGTGGCGTCGATGACGCGCAACTGGCGCTCCTGCGCTTCGGTGCGAACCTTGGGGGGAACACCGTGGGCGCTGAATACGAGTACCGCGCCGACCGGCACTTCGTCGATCGATTCAACGAAAATCGCGCCGCGCCGCCGCAATTGGTCCACGACGTAGCGGTTGTGCACGATTTCGTGATGGACGTACACCGGCTGACCGTAGGCCTCGAGCGCCAGGTCCACGATGTCCACGGCGCGGACGACTCCCGCGCAAAACCCTCGTGGGCGCACACGAACCATTGTTTTCGCGCCAACGGTGGTGGTCCCCGTGATGTGAGTTAGAGTCAATTCGCTCTCCGCAAAGGGTTCATTTTACCTGAACCACAGCCCTTCCCGCCACTTTCCATAGTCTGGTTCGAGTGTCGATTAGACCGTGTCCGTTTCTTTTGTTTTCAGTCACTTAGAACCAATTCTAATCGCCACAGTGTCGATTAGAAATCTCCCCCGCAGTGCCCAGTTCGCAATGCGCTTGCCCTCGACCGCCGGTACCGTTGCAAAGTGTCATTTTTTGCCGATTTCAGGCTAGCACATTACGCGGGAGTTGCAAGGGAGTGCTGTGTGTAAGGATGCGTGAACTGGCGCAGGCGTTCAGACAAAGAGGAGCGACGTCTGGCGACGGACACTGATGCTACTATGCCAATTCCGATTGGATCGACTGAGGAGAACAACGAATGCTGCTCAAGGGACAAGTCGCGGTTGTAACAGGGGGCGGGCGCGGGATCGGGCGGGCGATCGCGAAGAAGTTTGCGAGTGAAGGGGCGGCGGTGGTCGTGACCGCACGGACCGAAAAAGAGGTCCGGGACACCGTGGCCGAGATTCAGAAGTCCGGAGGCAAGGGCGTTGCGATAGTGGCGGACGTCTCGCGGGAAACAGATTGCGAAAAGATTGTTCGCGCGGCGCGCGAAGCTTTTGGAGCGATCCACATCCTTGTGAACAATGCCGGAGTTTATGGGCCTGTTTCGCCAGTCGAGAAAATCGCGCCACAAGATTGGGATGAAGCGATTGCCGTCAACCTACGAGGTCCGTTTCTGCTTTCGCGGCTGGTGCTGCCGGAAATGTACGAACGCGGCTCAGGCTCGATTTTGAACATTTCGAGCGTCGCCGCGAAGATGGCGTTCCAGATGAACGGCCCCTATTCGGCGTCGAAGGCCGGGTTGATTGGTCTCACGCACACGCTGGCCGCTGAATCCGCACGCAAAGGGGTTCGCGTAAACGCGATTTGTCCGGGCCCCGTGACGGAGACGAAAATGTCTCAGGATCTAGGAAAGGCGCTGGCGGAGCATTTTCAGGCAGACAGCAAGACTCTCATGGCCGAGTTTCTGGAAGGCGTTCTGCAAGGAAGGCCGCAGACGACGGATGAAATCGCATCGGCGGCCCTTTTCTTAGTTTCCAATCAATCGAGTGCGATTACTGGGCAGACTCTGAACGTGGATGGCGGAATGGTTTTCTACTGATTTCCTCGAGCGTGCTGTAGCCACGCCGCGCGGATTCCGCAACAACACGGACACCGACTTCCGCAACGTCCAGGCCCCGTTCCCCGAGCGCGCCCGCGAGATAAATAATCCCGCCCAACATGGCGAGTGCGGCGAATCCCAATCCGAAAAGGAATTCGGCAGCGATCAATTCGCGCACGAAATAGAGTTGAAAGAAGGCGAAGACCGCGAGGACCATCCACATCCCTTTGCGAACTTTCACTTTTTCTGTGACAGTGCCGGCAAGCGACTTTAGTTGTCCCAAGGACATTCTCATGTACCCTCATTTACAAGAGATGCACGGAGGAGTCCAAAAGGGGCATTCGTAAGTTGTTGAAATTGCGGGCGTATGAAGAATTCCTAAATTGAGACGAGGGAAATTAGAGAAAAGCGTTTCCGCGGCGAGGGCAACATGGTGCGTCTGCGATGGGGATCTTCACGGACGTTTTTTGACACCAATTTTCGCGCATGTTTGCGCAGGCTTTCGTTTTGTTTCGCCTTTGAGAGCAAGGATGGTCGCTTGAGCGAGCTAGCGGCCTTCGAAGGGATAGCGATCCTGCGCGAGCACAGCGTCCGCCACACGCCGCCGCAGCGCAATCGAATCCACTGGAGCATGCTTCGCAAAACGGCGCAGGACGGCGAGTTGCGTCGTCAAAGTGTCGCCTTCGACAGTCGCGACGAGCGCCGTGCGAGCTTCCTTTTCCACGCGGTCCATTGCGTCGTAGATGAATGCGCGGGCCGCATCTGCCATCACGCCAGCCGCATTGCCACGAGAGGCGGCTGATTTCTGCGCGCGGCGGAGCGAGGACTCCATCGCGTACACGTCCATCACGATATTCGAAAGCGAGGCGACGATTTCCTGTTGTTCTGCCAGTTGTTCGCGGAATTTCTGAACCGCCGTGCCGGCAGCGAGCAGGAAAACCTTCTTCGACTGCGCGAGGGAGCGCTCTTCCTCCGCGAACGCGCCCGTGGGCGCTTCTTCGAAAGATGGCCCGGCCAAAACCTCGTCCGCCAGCTTCATGGCCGCGGGGATCAAGGGCAGGATGCCGGCCATGGCGCGTTTCATCAGCATCTGGATGATGAGCATGCGGTTGATTTCATTGGTGCCTTCGAAAATGCGGTTAATGCGGCTGTCGCGGTAGGCGCGGGCAACCGGGTAATCTTCGTGGAAGCCGTATCCGCCGAAAATCTGCACGGCTTCGTCCACGCAGTAATCCACCGTCTCGCTTCCCACGACTTTGCTGATGGAGCTCTCGATGGCGTACTCCTCAAGGACCTGCATGGCCTGCTGGACTTTGTCGGCGGCCGATTTCGGACCGGAAACCGCCGCTTCAATCATTCCCGCGGAGCGGTAAATCATGGATTCGACCGCGTAGATGCGGATGGCCATTTCACCAAGCTTGGTCTTGATCAGGCCAAAGTCACAAAGCGACTTGCCGAAGGCGGTGCGCTCCTTCGAATATTTAGAAGCAGCTTCGAGCACTTTCTTCGACCCGCCGAGGCAGTACGCGCCGAGGGAGAAGCGGCCCACGTTGAGCGTGTTGAATGCGACGATGTGGCCGCGGCCGATTTCGTGCAGGAGATTTTCCTTTGGAATTTTCGCGTTCTCGAAAAAGATCGGCACTGTGGAGCTGCCGCGGATGCCCATCTTTTTTTCTTCGGGGCCGACCGAAAAGCCCGGCGTGCCCTTCTCAACGATGAAACAGGAAAATTTGTCGCCATCAATTTTCGCGAACACGACGAAGACGTCCGCGAAGCCGCCGTTCGTAATCCACATTTTCTGCCCGTTCAGAATCCAACTCCTTCCGTCCGGGGACAGTACGGCGCGAGCGCGTGCGGCGAGAGCGTCGGAACCCGCCTGCGGCTCCGACAAGCAGTAGCAGGAGAGCAATTCACCGCTCGCAATTTTCGGCAGATATTTTTTTTTCTGCTCTTCGGTGCCGAAATAGACAATCGGGATCGTCCCAATTCCGGCGGTCCCACCGTGAGAAACGGCGAAGGATGCGTAGGCGGAAAGCTTTTCCGCAAGGATCGTGGCGGAAACCTTGTCGAGTCCCGAGCCGCCGTACGCTTCGGGAATGCCGCCGCCGAGCAGCCCGATATCTCCGGCCTTCTTGAGCGTCTGCGCCATCAGGCCTTCTTTGTGCAGTTCGAGATCGGCAGCCATGGGGAGAACTTCTTTTTCGACGAACTCTTCGGCCGTCTGGCCAATCAGGCGCTGGTCGTCCGCCAGGTCCGCAGGCGTGAAAATGTCTTCGGGGCGGCAGGAAGTGATCAGAAACGCTCCGCCGCGATTCAGTGCCGCTGAAACCGTTGTCGTCGCCATGATATTTCCTCGCTTTTGGTGCTCTGTCGTTTCCAGAAAGGCTTGCGCCGTTCCGTGGGGCGCGCAACCGCTCAGCCGGCTTGCGCGGCCGCCTTGATCTTTTCCATGTACTCCGCCGACATGCCGTGCTCCGCGGCGCCGTCGAGAATTGTTTTCAGATAATGAGGCGCGGGATGCAGGCCTTTTTCAACTTTTGTCGCGATGAATGCCTGCGCTGCGATGGCCTGAGCTTCACCGTCGAGCACTTTCACTTCGATGCGCCGATAATGTTCCGGTGCGCCTTCCGCGCGGTCGAGATTCCGGAACGCAGATTCATTGATTTTGTAGAGGACGCCTTCGACGACCTGTCCCGGAGCGGGCCGGATATTTGCGGTGGCCGCGCCGCCGCGGACTTTTTTGTTGAATGCAAGCTCGTAGTTCTCGATGCGCCCCGGGCGCTCTTCGAGGATCTCCCCGGCGCGCGACCGCATCTGCGCCCGATTCATGTTGCTGCCGTAAGCGAAGTACCAGGCTGTAGGAGGCATCTGTGTTACCGAAAGTGCGCGAATTCCCGGAAAGCGTAGGAACACCCATCTTACCGGGAAGCGAGCAAGAGAGCAAACGAAGCGGGAGAGTCGATAGCGAAGCAACCAATGCGCCCGGCGGCTTGCCCTTGGCTGCTGAAACTGCTGTTTATTGACAAATTAATTTGTCTTGACAATCATAATCGTCTATAGTGAAATAGCCCCGTGAGAACGCTCCCACAAGCACAGCCGCAAACCCGCGCCTGGGACTTTGTCGCAGAGATGCCCCGCGCCGCCGCGTTGCTGCATCCGCTGCGCCTGCGCATCCTCGAAGCCCTGCGCGAGCCTGATTCCGCGGCAGGGCTTGCACGGCGGCTTCGACTTCCCCGCCAGAAGGTGAATTACCATGTGCGCGAGCTTGCGCGAACGCATTTCCTCGAGCGTGCCGGGCAACGGCGGCGGCGGAACATGGTCGAGCGGCGTTTTCGCACGACGGCGCAAGGCTACATCCTATCTCCTGAACTGCTGGGGAGATTGGGCGTGCCGCGGCAACAAGCCGAAGATGCGTTCAGTGCCGCGACCCTGCTCGGGCTGATGGCACTCGGGCAATCGGAACTCGGGCGCGCGAGCCGCGAGGCGGCCGAGCAAGGAAAACGGCTTTCGACAATGTCGGTGAGTTCGGAGCTGCGGTTTGAGAGCGCGGAGCAGCGGGCGCGGTTCGCGGCAGAATTGCAGCGCGCGATCGTGGAAGTAGTTGGCCGATACGCTTCGCCGCACACGCTCGATGAAGGCGCGCCCGGACCGGGACGTCCCTACCGGCTCGTCGTCGGCTGTTATCCGATTCCGCCAAAACCCAAAGCAGAAAATCATCCGGGAGAAGACTGACGATGGCCGACGAAAAGAAAATCGAGCACAAGGGACGAATCATTCGCGCGGAGATTCGAACGTCGGCGACGCCGCAGCAGGCGTGGGAAGCCTGGGCCGATCCCGAAAAAATCGCGGGGTGGTTTGTCGATCGCGCGAAGGGCGAAGCGAAACGCGGCGGGAACATGACCTGGTATTTCGACAACTTCGGCTACGAGCTTCCGTACAAAGTTGTGGACGCCGTGCCGGGAAGTTTGTTCGTTTTGAAGTGGGAGCCGCCGCAGGGCGACCCAGGAATTCTCGAAGTGCGGATCGCGCGAGAGGGTGGGGCGACGGTCGTGCGGTTGATCAATTCCGGATTTCGGGAGGACGCCAAATGGAGTGAGGAATACGAGGGCGTGGATTCGGGGTGGCGGATGTCGCTCGCGATCCTGAAATATTATCTCGAGAACTTTTTCGGCAAGCGCAGGACGATGTCGCTCATCATGCGGCCGGCTTCGTTTGAATATCACCAGCTTCGCGATTATTTCCTGGACGCGGGGAAACTTTCGCAGTGGCTCGTGAGCGGCGGCTCGATCGGCAAAGTGGGGGATGCATGCCAGCTCGTTTTGCGCGATGGAAGGAAGCTGACGGGGCGCGTGCTCGAAATCACAAAATGGGAAGTCGCGCTTTCGTGGGAAGAAATCAGGGGCACGCTCGAGCTGAAAGGATTTTCGATGGGGCCGCAGCGGGTGGTGGGCATACGAATGATGAGCTGGAAACTCGACGCAGCGGGAACAAAAGTGATGGAAGGTCCGCTGGGAGCGGCGGTGGAGCGATTGGCCGCGCTCTTCCCTGCTTCGGCACTAGCACAGCCGGAAGGGCCGGCGCGCAAAACTCCTTTTGAAGAAAAGCTATGAGTGAATCGAAACGAAAACCGGAATCGCGAAAAATCGAGAAAGAAATCGAGATTGCCGCGCCCATCGAGGCCGTTTGGAAAGCGCTGACTGATGACGAAGAATTGAAGCGCTGGTTTCCTCTGGAGGCAAGAGTTGAGCCGGGCAAGGGTGGGAAGATATTCGTTTCATGGGGCGCGGACTGTGAGGGAACGGCGCCGATTGAGATCTGGGAACCCAATCGCCGGTTTCAATGGGTCGAGTCGAGCACAGGCCAACCGGTCGTAGTGGAATGGTCGATTGAGAAGCGCGGTGGATAAACTTTTGTGCGGCTTACACAATCGAGCTTCGCTTCGGGCGCGGAGCGGGAGAACGAATTCTACGACTCAACGAATTACGGCTGGACTTTCATGCTGCTGAATCTTCGCCACTATCTCGAGCGGCACGCGGACGAACCACGACTGGTTGCGTGGCCGCGGTGCAAGGTAGAGTTGGGGCGGCAGGCGATTTACGATAAGCTCACGGGGCCGCGGGACATTTTTGCCGAAGAGGCACAAAAAAATCTGCGGGCGGGTGCTGCGTACAAACTTCTCACGGCGACAGGCGAGGTCTGGAGCGGCCGCGTGGAATTTGTTGTGCCGCCGCGAGGATTCTGCGTCACGGTGGAGTCGCTGAACAATGCGCTCGCGTGGCTCACGATCGAAGGCGCCGGCCCCAGACACGATGTGCAACTCTGGTTTTCGACGTACGGGCTCCCGCAGGCGCAAGTGAAGGAGCTCGAAGCGCGCTGGGCGGCCGAGCTGAAGCGAATGTTTGCCTAACGGAGAAAAACGATGCCACATCCAGAATGGAGAGAAACGATGCCACATCCGGTCGTGCATTTTGAGGTGGGATGCAAAGACATTGAAAAGACGCAAAAGTTCTACACGGATTTATTCGGCTGGAACATTGCGCAGGCGGGACCGGCGGCGATGATCGACACGGGCGGCGGGATTGCGGGGCACATCACGTCGCTTGGGCACGAGCCCTTCCACTACACAATCTTCTACGTGGAGGTCGAAAACGTGCAGGCGTATCTCGACAAAGCGAAGGAACTCGGAGGAAAGATGCTGGTTCCACCGATTGAGATTCCGACGGGAACTTTTGCCTGGATGCAGGACCCGGAAGGCAACATGGTTGGTCTATTCAAGACAAAAAAGTAATCCGCCCGCAATCACAAAGGAATTTGCAGGCAAGGCGCCTGAAGGATGACTCGGGATCACAAAGACAGGAGAGTCTCGTGAGAAAGATCAAATTGGTCAGAACCGTCATCGCGTCATTTGCAATCCTGACTTGCGTCGCGGCAGCACAGCAGTCGTCCACAGAAAAGAAAGATGCGGCGCCTGCGATGCAAGCGCCAAAGCCGGGACCGGAGATGGACAAGGTAAAATTCCTGATCGGCGCATGGACTCTCGATGGCGAATACTTGAAATCGCCGATGATCCCGCAAGGAGGGAAATCCACCGGTTGGTACAAGGCCGCGCTTGGACCGGGAGGATTTTCGGTGATTGCGGATTTTGAAGGTGACGGCCCGCTCGGAAAGGAAATAGGACACCAAGTTTTTTCGTGGGACCCGAAGCAGAATGGCTACACCGTTGTAACCGTCGGCAACAATTTTCCGGGAGCGCTCATCGGCAAGGCGCACTGGGAAGGACAGAACCTGGTCACCGAGACGGAATTCGAAGAGGGTGGCGGAAAGATGTTCTTCCGCGCAGTGTATTCGGGCGTTCAGGAGAAGACGCTGCACATCGAGGAATCATTCAAGATCGGCGACGGGCCATTTCAGCTGATGTGGAAGACGGACGCCACAAAAAAATAGCGCTGCGGCTGAAAACAGCGCCAGCGCCGAAAGTGTATTTACAACTGTAGCCTCATCGGAGTAGGGTTTCGCTCCAAGTCTAATCCCTTCCCAAGGAGACGCACATGGTCAAGAAGACTCTAGTCGGCGCCCTTGTCGGCGGCGCAATCGTTTTTCTCGTAAGCGTTTTTTTGCACATGGCGACGCGGCTCGGCGAATACGGGATCCGAACGTTGCCCGCCGAAGACGCCGTGATGTCCGCGATGCGAGCGTCGATTCACGAGCCGGGGTTCTATTTCTTTCCCGGGATAAACATGTCGAGCAGCATGAGCAAAGAGCAATCGCAAACCGAGCAGACAAGGTATCTCGACAAGTTCAAAGAAGGTCCGACCGGAATCCTAATTTACAAGACCGGCGGCCAAGGATTCGATTTCCCAAGATTGCTCGTAGTGCAGTTCATAATTGGGCTTGCCGCCGCATTTATCGTGGGGTGGATCCTTGCGACCACGGCGGGCGCAACAACGTATTGGACTCGGTTTTTCATCGTGCTGCTTCTCGGCCTGTTCGCTGGGATGTACATCAATCTCCCCTACTGGAATTGGTACGGCTTTCCGGGAAATTATATGATCGCGCAGATTCTGGTTGGTGCCGCAAGCTGGGGTGTCGCCGGTCTTGCGATGGCCGCGATTGCAAAGAAGCCGAGCTCAGCATGACGGGCGGAGCAGAAGGAAAAACCACTGGGGGTGAAGAGTGAAATGGGTCTTGCGCATACTGGGTGCGGTCGTTGGGCTGATCGTTCTTGCGGTTCTGGCGTTGTATCTCGCGGGCTTCCGCCGCGGGCACGGGCGGAATTCGGTTACGGTCGAAATCGCGCGGCCGCCCGCACAGGTTTTCCGTTATCTCACGGATGACGAACTTGTGAAGCGCTGGGTTGGAGGGCTCGTCGAGATCAAACACCTCAATGCGGATGTTCCGGGCGTCGGCGCGCGCATGCATATGGTGGAAGAGTACAAAGGGGAAAGCGTGCCAATGGATATGGAGATAACCGGGTTTGAGGCGAATCGCGCAATCAAATTCCGGATCATTTCGGCGGGCGATCCCTCGGAAGGGTTTACGGAAGCGGGCGAATACGTCCTCGAGCCGACGGGCACCGGGACGCGCCTGACGCTATCGGCAACGAGCGAGTATCAGGGATTTCTGCCGAGGCTCTTCGAGCCGCTGATCACTCCGGAAGCGCAGAAGAAATTGAAGGAAGACCTGGCACGGCTGAAGGGCCTCGTCGAAGGGGAGCCGCCGCAGCATTAGCAAATTGAATTACGCGGCGCGCTCGAAGATACCGGCAGCGCCCATTCCTCCGCCGACACACATAGTCACGAGCCCGTAGCGTGCGTTGCGGCGTTCGAGTTCACGCAGAATCGTCGCCGTGAGTTTTGCACCCGTGCAACCGAGCGGGTGGCCGAGCGCCACAGCGCCGCCATTCACATTCACGCGCGCCGGATCGATTCCCGCAAGCTTAATGACGCTCAGCGCCTGGGCCGCAAACGCTTCGTTCAATTCGATGACTTCAATCTGATCGAGCGTCAGCCCGGCAATCTTGAGCGCCTTGGGAATTGCGTAAACCGGCCCGACACCCATCTCTTCCGGCAAGCAGCCTGCAGTTGCAAAGGCAACGAATCGCGCGAGAGGCTTCAGGCCGAGTGCGCGAGCGCGGTCGGCGCTCATGACGACAGAAGCGGCTGCGCCATCGCTCATCTGCGAGCTGTTCCCCGCCGTCACGACTCCACGCATGTGAAACGCAGGCTTCAGCTTCGCGAGAATTTCCAGCGAAGTGTCCGCGCGCGGCCCTTCATCGGTGTCGAAAATAACCTTTGTCGTTTTCGGGCGCGATCCGTTCGAAGCGCCATTCGCGCCATTTTCAATGGCTGTGTAGCTGACTTCGACAGAAACGATTTCATCCTTGAATTTTCCCGCAGCGATGGCGGCCAATGCTTTCTGATGGCTCGCGAGCGAGAATTCATCCGCCTGCTCGCGGGAGATGCCGTATTTCCTGGCCAGGTTTTCAGCCGTCAAACCCATGCCGAGATAAGCGTCCGGATAGTTGTCCATCAGCCAGGGATTGGGCGCGACTTTGTTGCCGCCCATGGGAACCATACTCATTGATTCGGCGCCGCCCGCAACTGCAACGTCGCCCTGTCCCGCCATAATGCGCTGGGCAGCGATGGCGATTGCCTGCAGTCCTGAAGAACAGAAGCGATTGATGGTCATCGCCGAGGCTTCCACCGGCAACCCGGCGCGCAACGAAGCGATTCGTGCGACGTTCATTCCCTGCTCCGCTTCCGGGATCGCGCAGCCAAGGATCACGTCTTCGATTTCCTTGGGGTCGAGGCCCTTCGCCCGCGCGACCGCTTCCCGAATTACCGTCGCGGCGAGGTCATCCGGCCGCGTGGCTCGCAGCGTGCCTTTGGTGGCTTTACCAACGGCCGTCCGCACCGAGCTAACAATTACCGCTTCCCGCATCGCGCACCTCAATTCAAGCGAATGCTGCTCCGCCCATCCGGATTGAGTCTATTGGATGCTAAGAGAATCGAAAAAGCAACAACGGGAGTAGCCGCGCACGAAGTCGTTAGAAATGTGGATGGAACCAGGAATTGAAGCCTGACTAGAGGCGGAACTTGATGGTAACGAGCATTTCGATTTGCACGGGCTCGCCGTTCAGCCTTGACGGCTCGTATTTCCAGCGACGGAGCGCGTCGAGCGCAGCCTGGCGCAGCATAATCGGTCCGGAAATGACTTCCATGTGGGCCACATTGCCATTCGTATCGATTATTGTTTTGACGTTGACGTCGCCCTGCGTATGCGATTGCTTGCCGATAGCTGGATAGACGGGCATGGGCGACGAAATCAGTTGCGGCTCTTTCACATCACCGCCAACCTTGATGGGACCCTCCTGCTTGATCTCGGGCGGCGGAATATTTGCATTGGTTGACGACATGATTCCCGGCATCGTTCCACTATCGGAAGAGGCAGGCTCGGGAGTGGCATCGACGGTTGGCGCCGCGTCGGCCTTTTCCGAATTCGTACGTTTCGCGGACACTGGATGCGCGCTCAACGATGCCAACATTTTGGACGACACACTCGGAGCGGCCGGCTTCGCCGCGACATTCGGCGCGCGCGTCTCCGCGGATGAATTCCTGTTCACGGTGGGTGCATTCACATTGGCGGTTCCCGATGCTCCCGTAGGGATTGCAATTTGGTTTCCGGCGGGCGCGGCAGACTGTGCCGCTTGAGAAACCGGCGGCTGAACTGCGTTCGACGGAACGGTCGCCGGGGCGGAACTTGTCGCGGCATTACTTGTCGTTACCGCGGACTTATGGAAGTAAAAGATTCCGCCGACGACGCCCGCGAGCACCACCGCAGCACATGCCGCGATGAGAAGCCAATTCTGGCGAGGAGCCCCAGAATGGGCCGGGGAATCGTCGGTTTCGGAAGCTGACAGAGAACCGAAAGTTTCAGACAGAGCCGCGTGGCTCGAACTGAGCGTCGCTCCACCGGCAAAACTTCCAAAAGTCTTTCGCGAAACCTCAGAGGATGCGGCCGTGGCGGCTGGTGATTCTTCCTGCTCTTCGATCGGCTCAGGCGCGTCAGCTACAGATGTCTTCGCAGCGACTGGTTCATCGCCGCGCATCTCGGACATGGTGACTGAAGGCGGAGGGACGACCTGCGGGGCTGCGGGAAAATCGAGCGCGGCGCCCGGCTTTGAACTTTGAGGGAAATGAGTCCCTCTTTCGATTTCAGCCGGCGGAGCTGCCTTCGTTCCGACGGTCGCCGATGCTGAAACCTGCACTTCTTCCTGTGAACCGATTGAAATGAACGAGCTGGCGGGCCGCGTCGGCGGAACGTAAACCGGTGTCTGTGGGGTCGCAGGCTTCGCGTTGCTCGGCGGCGTTTCGGACTCAACCGCCTTTGGCAGCGTAGGACTGGGAGGCGGCGCGGGCGCCCAGGAAACATCCGGAACAGGCTTTTCCTTCACTTCCGCCTGGGGAATCGCGGGAGGAGCCGGAGCGGCAGTCTTAATCTCGGTCGCGGGGCCATCGGCCGGAAAAGCAACCCCCCAATAGGCGGGCTGGCTGTGGGTGAATTCCACTTCAACGTAGCCCTGCATGTTGGAGAATGTCCGGACCTTCACGACGCGGCAGATGGAATCCTGGCGCGTCTTCAAATTTGTGAGGACGAGCATTTGCCCGATGTTGACGGAGGTTGACATCCTCAGGACTGCGCCCTGAGGGAAAACGATCATCGTACTGGTGAGCTCTTCGAAGGGCTCCGTGTGCGGCGTGACTCCGCGCACTACTTCGGTGACGCGCGAGCCGTGAACCTTGACGTTAATTTCGAGTGAGAGTGCATCCGCGCGCAGGTGACCGGAAGTTGTTTTTGCCGAAGCGCCGAACTGCGCGACAGCGGATTCGCCGACGGGATTCGCAATTTCCACTGCGTCCTTCGAAAGTGGTGCCATCGTTGTCCCCGGCGGTACGCCGCCCCCTGGATAATGGTTCAATTCCCTTTGATATATGGATTTTCGAGGGGTGCAACAAGGCGGGGCAATAGTACCTTCGTACTGGCAGGGTACATTTTGAACAATGCCGTTTTCGGCCCGAAAAGGGAATAGGAGCGGGGCCGTCGGCTAGGTGGGATTCTTAACGTTTGCGAGGAATGAAAATGGAGTCGCCGGGCGAGATTTTGTACGCCTTCGAGAAATCGCGCTGATTCAGCGCAATTCCGACGCGCCCGCGCGAATCAACGTACAGAAGGGGCTGGCCGATCGGGACATCCATAAATGTTTTCACGTACGGGATCGCATAGGGCTTCTTATCGATCTGGATCTTCACGTTTTCGCCAAGCGAATAGCCGAGCTGTTTGAAATCGTCGGCAGAGATGTCTGTGATTAGGCTCCCGAAGGGATCATCGAGGCCGATGACTTCTCCCTGGATGCCCTTCGCATCCATCGTTGCCGTACGCGGATTCAACCGCACGAGATCTTTCACTTCCGGCCCGACGAGGGTCCAATCCTCATCGGCCGCGAGATGCGCCGCCGTGGGAGAAAAAATGTCGCGTCCGTGAAATGTGGAGGAGACTTTGCTGCCGATCATCCATGTAGGGTTGGTGATTTCGTGGACGCCTTCGATTCCGTCGCGGTCGGCCACGGGCGTGATCAGGCCATTGTCCGGCAGGACGAAAAACTGCCCCTTCTTTGATTTCACAACGACGGCTTTGCGAGAAGTTCCGACTCCGGGGTCCACGACGGCGAGGAAGACGGTGCCGGACGGATAGTAAGGAGTCACTCCTGCCAGAAACCGCGCGCCCTCATCGATCGAAAACGGCGTCACCTGGTGCGTGATGTCCATGATGCGCGCGTCTGGGTCAATTCCGAGGATGACAGCGCGGCAAATCGCGACGGAGTCGTTCGCCGCGCCGAAATCAGTCATGAAGACGATCGCGGGGCGGCTCGATGCTTTTTTCGCTTCACCATCTTGATGGGAACGGCCGGTGCAGCCGGCGAGCGAAACCGCGATGAAAATCAGGCAGAAGCCCATTTTCCGTCGCGCACGAAGCAGCTGCATACTGCCCTCTCAGTGCGATGCGGCCGGCCGCTTGCGGTATTGCTCGTACAGGTCC
>JBAWGF010000205.1:0-3853 GCA_049592615.1 Candidatus Acidiferrales bacterium | reverse complement strand
ACTGGATGGCGCACGGCCCGGCGCGGCAGATGGCGGGCCCCAACGGGCTTTCGCCCGACCGCGATCCAACCGACACGCTGAACTACGACGCACTCCTGCGAGTTTGCGGCACCGCCACAAACGCCTTCATCAATCTCGTGGACAGCGGCGGATTGTCAGCACGCCGGTTGCTGCTCCTTGATTCGCATCAGATGACGAAACACGTCGTCGCCGAGGTACTGGTCAACGGCCGCTGGATTGTGACAGACCCGGCGTACCGCGTGGTCCTTCGCACAATGGATGGCAAGCTGGTCACGCGCGAAGAATTGACTGATCCCGCAACGTTCGCTGCTGTGACACAACTCATCCGCGGCTACGATTCAACCTATACATTTGAACATACCGCTCACATCCGTCTGGCGCGCCTGGGAATTGTGGGCCGGGGGATGCGACTGCTCCTCGACCGGGTCCTCCCCGGATGGGAGGATTCAACGACGATGACGTTATTGGTCGAACGCGAATCTTTCGCCGCAGTCGTCGTGTCGATTGTTCTTGTATTGCTGCTCTTCCTTCTTCGTGCTTCGATGCGCTGGTACGGAGAAAAACGGCTGGGACTGCGCACGATTCGGATCCGGGATCAGGTCCGGCGCGCGCTTCACGCCTTCCTGGAAACCGCGAGCTGACGCTATGTGCGGAATCTGCGGCGTCATCGGGATTGAGTCGAGCAAATCGAGTGAAGCCATCGTGCGCCGCATGATGGCCGCCCTCGTCCATCGGGGACCCGATGAAGAAGGAATACTCCTCGCACCACCTGTTGCTGTCGGCTCCCGCCGTCTCAGCATCATTGACCTCTCCGGAGGCAGTCAGCCGGTTTGGAATGATGCCGGCACACTTGCCGTCGTCTCCAACGGCGAAATTTATAATTTCCGCGAGCTTCGCACGGAACTCGAATTGAGCGGGCACAAGTTTCGCACCCGCTCCGATACCGAGGTAATCGTCCACGCATACGAAGCCTGGGGCGAGAAGTGCGTCGAGCGGCTGCGCGGCATGTTTGCATTCGCAGTGGTCGAAATGCCACAAGGCCGCGTTGGCCGGGCTGCTCGCGTCTTCCTCGCGAGAGATCCGTTGGGCATCAAACCGCTCTACTACTCGCTTCAGGACGGTGTGCTCCTGTTTGCGTCGGAAGTGCGCGCGTTAATCGCGAGCGGCTGCGTCCCGGCGGAACTTTCAGCCGAAGCCGTGCCTTCTTATCTTCTCTTCGGTTCGGTCAACGAACCTATGACTCTGGTCGATGGAGTGGCTTCGCTCCCGCCGGGTCATTTCATGCCCGTTCTCGCCGCGACCCCGGTCCATGCACCTGAACCTACGCCATATTGGGATGCGGATCGGGTTGCGATGCAAGGCGAGGGCAAACGGAGCGAGATTCTCGACCCTCCAGCGCGCTGTGTCCGCTCATTGCTCGAGGATTCCGTGCGTGGCCATCTCATCGCCGATGTGCCGATAGGCGTTTTTTTGAGCAGTGGCCTCGACTCGACCGCGCTGGCTGCGCTCGCCAGCCGCGTTCAAGCTGGGATCCACACCTTTACTGTTGCCTTTCCCGACGCGAAATTCAGTGAAGCGGAAAAGGCTCGCCAAACCGCAAAGCGCCTCGGGACCGAGCACAGCGAGTTTATGCTCTCGAGCCAGGAGATGTTCGCGCGGCTCGATGAAGCCGTTACTGCGTTTGACCAGCCGAGCATGGACGGCATCAACACGTATTTCGTCTCATGGGCAGCGCGGCAGGCAGGCTTGAAAGTGGCGCTATCGGGGCTCGGCAGCGATGAACTCTTCGGCGGCTACGCTTCGTTTGTGAACACATCGCGGGTCGCGCGCCTCGCGAAGATGGCTCGCTCATTCCCGCGGACTTTTCGTGCATCCGTGGCATCGCTCGTTACGAGAAAAGGCTTTTTCGGGTCCTGGCCAGACGCGATGAGGAAAGCGATGGCCGCGTGGATCGATCCTTCCGCATTGCCACACCCTTATTTCTTCACGCGGGCGCTCTTCACACCCCAGCTCGTTGAATTTTGGCTGGGTGGTCGCGCGAATTCCTGGAACGATTCCGCTTGGGGACAATGGCTCAATCAGGCCGCTCACGAGACGCACGATATGGACGGCTTCACAGCGGTCTCCTGGCTCGAGCTGCGCTCCTATCTTGTGAACACGTTGCTGCGCGACACCGACGCGATGAGCATGCATCATTCGCTCGAGGTGCGCGTGCCGTTCCTCGACACGACGCTTGTGAAATACATTCTCTCTCTGTCGGAGTCGGAGAAACACCGCCACGCGAAGCCAAAATCGTTGCTAATCGAAGCACTTCGCGATCTCCTGCCCGATGAAATCGTCGCGCAACCGAAGCGCACGTTCACGTTTCCCTGGGAAAACTGGCTGCGCGGGCCGCTCGGCAATCGTGTAGCCGCTGGACTGGAGGATTGGTCCCCCGCGCTTGAACCCCACATTGCCGGAAGCGTGGTGTTCGGAATTTGGGAGGATTTTCTGGGTGGGCGTACAAGCTGGTCACGTCCGTGGGGACTTTACATTTTGAACGAATGGGTGAAGCGAAATCTTCGCGTCCCTGAGAAGGAGAGCGTGCCTTTGGGCAGAGCTGCGGCGATTTCAAGCTTCTGAGCTGTTCCAGTGGGTGCGAGCGAGCTATTTGAAATGATTATTCTCGGAATCAACGCGTATCACGCCAACGCTTCGGCAGCAATTGTCGCAGACGGCCGGTTGCTTGCCGCCGTTGAAGAGGAGCGACTGAACCGCGTGAAATACGCCGCGGGCTTGCCGGTGCGCGCCATTCAATATTGTCTCGAGCAGGCAGGCGCAAAGCTTTCGGAAGTGGATCACATCGCAATTCCCCGCAATCCCCGTGCGCGCCTGAGGACAAAGCTTCGCTTCGCCATTCGCATGCCTCGTTTCGCGCTCGAACGTGCTCGAGTAATGGCGCGGTTTGCCGGCATCCGAGAGGACTTGGCGTCTTCCTTTGACGTCGCACCCGAAAATATCACCGCTCGCTTCCATCGGATCGAGCACCACCTGGCGCATCTCGCCAGCGCGTTTTTCGTTTCACCCTTTGAGCGCGCGGCGGTCCTTTCCGCCGATGGCCTCGGAGATTTCGCGAGTGCGATGTGGGCGTCGGGCGATGGGATTCGCATGCGCGCGCTCGGCGAAATCACGTTTCCCAATTCGCTCGGCATGTACTACACCGCCCTCACGCAGTATCTCGGCTTTTGGAAATTTGGCGATGAATACAAAGTGATGGGCCTCGCTGCCTACGGCGAGCCGGAATTCCTCGCAGAATTTCGTCAAATCGTCCGGGCGGACGCGCCGCTTTCGTTCCGTTTGGACCTGAAATACTTCACGCATCAAAGCCGGGGCGCCGACATGACGTGGCGGGAAGCCGACCGCACGCCGGTTCTCGGTCGTCTCTTTTCTTCGTATCTCGAAAAACGGCTCGGCCCGACTCGCAGCCCCGATGAACCACTTGAACAGCGCCACCGCAACCTGGCTGCCAGTATGCAGGCGGCTCTCGAAGAGGTGCTCGTTGCGCACTGGAATGCCCTCGCAAAAACGACGGGGCACAAAGCAATGTGCCTTGCCGGCGGCGTGGCTTTCAATTGTGTCGCCAATGGAAAGATTTTCGATCGGACGCCATTCGAGCGCGTCTTCGTTCAACCGGCTGCCGGCGATGCCGGCCTTTCCGTGGGTGCAGCGTTTGCCGTGAATCATCAGATTCTTGGACGGCCGCGTGAATTCGTGATGGATCACGCCGGATGGGGCCCGGAATTCTCGCCGCCGGATATTCGTGGGGCGATCAAAGGCGTCGATGCTTCGAGTG
>JBAWGF010000204.1:0-41117 GCA_049592615.1 Candidatus Acidiferrales bacterium | reverse complement strand
ATCTTCCGTACTTCGGCCTGGCGCTGGGCGAGGCGGACTACGTGAATGCGGTGGTGGGAAAACCGGAAACGCACGCGAAGCTGGCCGACGGGCAGATCAGCTACTCGAAGGGCGGTTTCGCGCACCTGGTGCGCACGGAAACCGATATGCCATTTCGCAACTTCACGATCGAACTGCGGAAGCCGCAGGGCGCGCCGCGGAACCGCTGCGCGAAGGTGATCGCGGATGGCGCGCTCGATTGCCCTCCGAGTCCTCCCGGCGCGATGACGCCCGCGATCGAAACCGACGAGGTGGTTTTGCGCACGGGCGCGGTTGTGTCCGCGGCGCGAATGGACAGCGGCGACGCCCAGCTCGCGCGGCTGATCGCCGTCCTCGAATCATCTGAATTGAACGTGGAAATTGCCGGGCAGCCCGCGAAAACGCTGCACGCAGGGCAGGCGGCGTGGGTGCCGGCCGGCGCCGCGGCCGTGCTCGCGAATTCCGGACATGGCAATGCGCGTTTCGTGCTGCTTTCATTTAAAGATAGCGGCGCGGCAGCAGCAAAGTAGCCTCACAAATACGGAGCCACAGAGATACTCGAAGAGTGCGACGAACTTTTTTAATTTCCTCGACTCGGTCGCAGGGTCGCCACTTCCTTGACCGTTCTGCGCCGCTCGACTAGACTAATTGTTTCGCTTGCTGCCTGCGAGATTCACTGAGTCAGTGGCGAACGGAATTCAGGAGAGGGATCGTTGCCGAAACGCACTTTTCAACCTCATGTGCGCCGCCGTCACAAGAAACACGGCTTCCGCACACGCATGAAGAGCCAGGGTGGACGGAAAGTCCTTGCGCAACGCCGCAAGAAAGGGCGCCACAGTCTCACGCGCGTCTGACCCGCCGCGAATGAGTTTTCCCCGCGCTTGCCGCCTGGTGCGCCGCGCCGAGTATGACGCGGTCTATCGCGATGGCCGGCGACGGTCGGGTCGCGAGTTTGCCATTTTTCTTCGCCCCAATGGCCTCGACGTCAGCCGCTTCGGCTGGAGCATCAAGAAGGCGCTGGGCGGAGCGGTGCGGCGGAATCGAATCCGGCGTCGCCTCCGCGAAATTCTAAGACTGCACCGACAGGAGATTGCCCCGGGATGGGATATTGTGATTCATCCACGCAGTTCGACCGCCACGGCGAAATTCACGGCGCTGGCGGAAGAGCTGTTGAAACTGCTTCCTCGCGCGACGCCGCAGGAATAAGCGCGCGGTCCGGTTCCGCGCCGCGGTGGCTGCTGCTCGCGTTCGTAAATTTCTACAAGATTTTTCTTTCGCCGTTTTTCGGAGGCGCATGCAAATTTTATCCCTCGTGCTCGAATTACGCGCATGAGGCCATCGCGCGGCACGGCGCGCAGCGCGGAATTATACTCGCGCTGAAGCGGCTCGGGCGCTGCCGGCCTTTCACGCAAGGCGGATTCGATCCGGTGCCGGACGTGGAATCGGATGCCGGTACGCGCAAGAATTTCGTCGAGGGCGCGAAGTGCACGCCGTTCGCAGAAAACATGCAGGGTAAACCGTGAAAGAAATTTCCGATCAAGTCCGCGGTGTGATTTTCGTCGTCGTGGCGATGCTGTTTTTTGTCGTCTGGTCGTATTTTTTCAAGCCGCCGGTGACGCCGCCGCAGCAGAAACCCGGTCCGGCAGCGCAGACGTCTCCGACGCAGACTCCGGCGCCGCCACAAACTGCCGCTGCGCCGGCGACTGCCGCTGCGGCGCCTGCGCCCACCGTCGCACAAGCGAGCGAAGAAAAAACTTTCGTCCTCGAAAGCCCGCTCTATCGCGTCGAACTGTCAAATCGCGGCGGCGTGGTGCGAAGCTGGAAGCTGAAGAAATATTTCGACGATCAGAAACCGCCGCACGCCCTCGAGCTGGTGAACGTCGATGCGGCGCAACAGCTCGGCTGGCCGTTCTCCCTGATTCTTTCCGACGGACAGCTCGAAACGCAGGCGAATGCGGCGCTCTTTAAGTCCGAGATCGCGCAGGCGCGCGCGGGCGCGAGAGCGGACGCTCCGCTCGTCGCCGCAATTCCCGCCGAAGGGGCGCACATCGAAGCGCCCGCCGTCGTCAACTTCCATTGGAGCGACGGCCATCTCGACGTCACGAAACAACTGAAATTCAATAAAGATTACGAACTGGCTGTCGAGGTAAACGTGACGCTCGACGGGAAACCCATGCCGGCGGCAATCGCCTGGCGCGGCGGGTTTGGCGACCAGGCTGTGTACAAAGCGTCCACGCTGGTCAACGTGTTCTACAAGCTCAACGGCAAGTTGGCGACGCTGCAATCGAAAAACCTCGGAGTTCCGAAAAACCAGGGACAATCGGTGGTGCAGGCAGGTCCGCTGGAATTTACGGGCATCGAAGATCAATTTTTCTGCGCGGCGTTTTTGCCCGACGGCACCGATCTCTCGCTCTGGCATTGGACGCAGGATCACAACGTCACGGTGGATGACAAGCCCGCAAGCGAACCCATAGCGGAAATGGCAGCCGGCTCGCCGCTCGCGGTGCCGGTGAAGATGCGCGTCTTTGTCGGACCGAAAGATTTGGATTTGCTCGCTCGAGAGAAGCCGCCGCTCGAAGAGCTGGTGCAGTTCGGGTGGTTTGGAATCATCGCGAAGCCGCTGCTCTTGATTCTGCAATGGATCCAGCGCTACGTTCCGAATTGGGGCTGGGCAATCGTCGTGCTCACGCTGATCATCAACATGCTGATGTTCCCGCTGAAGATGAAAAGCTGGCGGTCCATGCAGAAGATGCAGAAGGTAATGCCGGAAATTCGTTCGATCCAGGACCGCTACAAGAAATATTCCATGAGCGATCCGCGCAAGCGGAAGATGAATGAGGAAGTGACAGCGATTTACCAGCGAGAGGGCATCAACCCGATGGGAAGCTGCCTGCCGATGCTGTTCCAGATGCCCATCTGGTTGGCGCTTTGGCGAGTGCTGAACGGCGCCATCGAATTGCGGCACGCGTCGTGGATCGGCTGGATTAAAGACCTTTCGGCGATGGATCCTTATTATATTTTGCCGATCGGGATGACGATCACGATGTACCTGACGACGAAGATGACGCCGCAGACCTCCGCCGATCCGGCGCAGCAGAAAATGATGGCGCTGATGCCGCTGATGATGGGATTTTTTTTCTTCCGATTATCGAGCGGATTAAATCTCTACATGTTCACAAGCAACATTGTCGCCGTGGGGCAACAGTTGTATCTGAACCGGGCTGAGCCGCTCCCCGCAAAGGGCAAATTCAAAAAGAAAAAAGAATGAGCGAAGGACAATTCTCTGCCGAAAAAGGGCCTGCGTGGAAGAGGCCGACGAGGAAAGAAAATCCTCAGGGCGAAGCGCGGCTGGACCGCGAACGCGCGGTCACGGAGCTGAAGCGGTTCCTCGATCTCGCGCTGCGCGAGATGCATCTCGCCGTCACGTATGAAATTTCTTCGCCCGCCACGGCGGGCAGCGCCGCGGCGGAAGAAGCGGAAGTCGCCGTCGCATTCCACGGAGCGGATCAGGATCTCCTGCTCGAGCGCAATGCGGAAGTTCTGCTTTCGCTCGAACACCTCGCACATCGCTGGCTGCGGCTAGACCCGCGGCTGCACGACCGCGTGCGATTCGATTGCGGCGACTATCGCGCGACGCGGCTCGAAGAGTTGAAACTCTCGGCGCGCGTCGCAGCGCAGCGCGTCCGGGAAACCGGGCAAGAGTTCCGGTTTAATCCAATGTCGTCGCGCGAGCGCCGCATCATTCACCTGGAATTGACGGGCGCGGCCGGAGTGCGCACGATCAGCGAAGGCGCCGGCGACCGCCGGCAGCTTGTTATTTATCCCGCCACGGCGGGCAGGCCCGCCGCGAAGAAGTAGTTCCCCGTTTAGCCACGGAGCCTCAGAGGCACGCCACGCCAGACTTCTTCCTTATGCATTCCGCCGAGTCCGGTTTATCCATTTGACGGTGTGATGACCCGATCCACAACTAACAATTCGTCTGCTAAATTCTCTGCCAAGAGGATTACTGTTCAGGTTCGTACGGTACGTACACCGGCTCCCAGAAATTCGCTTGGAGTTCACGGTTCAGAGCATCTTCGTCGGCAACCTCTGCCTGTCCGTCCTTGATCGCCTGTCTTCCCACGGCCTGGGCGATCAAGCGACTGAGTTGGCGCGCTTCTGAAATTGGCGGAAGAAGGCTAGCGCTCTTGTCCTTCCGCGTGGGTAAATGACGCACCAATTCTTCAGCTGCGGCCTTGATCATCGTGTCGGTGACGCGTCTGGCTTTCGAGGCGACGATTCCAAGAGCAAGCCCAGGAAATATGTACGAGTTATTAGTCTGGGCGATGTGAACCTTCTTGCCGCCAAAATTCACGGGTTCGAACGGACTGCCGGTGCCGATCAGCGCGCGCCCTTCGGTCCAGTCCATCAGGTCCTGAGGAGCCGCTTCGCTGCGCGAGGTGGGGTTCGAAAGCGGAAAGATGACGGGGCGAATCGTATGCTTGGCCATTTCACGCACAGCTTGCTCGGTGAAAACTCCGGATTGACCACACACCCCGATGAGGACCGAAGGTTTCGCATGGCGGACCACATCCAGGAGTGTGATCTCTCCATTCGGTTGTCTCCATCCCAGCACTTCCTTTTCTTTGCGTGCATAGGGTCGCTGCTCGGGCCGCACATCCTTACCATTCTCTGTAGCAAGGCCATAGCGATCGATCGCATAGAAGCGATTGCGGGCTTCCTCTTCCGAGATGCCTTTGTCCTGCATGAATTGCGCCAATAGGTTGGCGATGCCAATGCCGGCGCTTCCGAAGCCAACTACCACGATCCGTTGTTGCTCGAGCGGCACGCCCGTGACGTTGATCGCAGAGATTAAAGTTGCGGTTGCTATGGCCGCGGTGCCCTGAATATCGTCGTTGAAGGTGCATAGCTGATCTTTGTAGCGGGCCAGAAGGCGAGCGGCATTCGAACCGGCAAAGTCCTCCCATTGCAATAAAACGTGCGGCCAGCGCTTCTTCACGCTGTTCACAAAAACATCTACGAAAGCGCCGTACTCTTCTCCGCGCACTCGATGATGGTTCCATCCGATGTAGAGCGGACTCTTCAATCTGTCTTCATTGTCCGTTCCGACGTCGAGGAGAATCGGAAGACATTGCTCCGGGTGGATCCCGCCGAGCGCAGTGTAAAGGGCCATCTTTCCGATTGGGATACCCATGCCTCCTGCACCCTGATCGCCGAGTCCCAGGATTCGTTCACCATCGCTGACCACGATGCATTTCACGTCGTCATAGCGGGGATGACTCAGGATCTGATCGATACGATCTTTATTTGGATAGCTGAGAAACAAGCCCCGCGGCTTTCTCCATATCTCGCTGAAGCGCTGGCAACCCTCACCCACAGTCGGCGTGTACACCAGAGGCAGCATCAGTTCAATATTGCGAACCAGAAGCGCATAGAACAGCGTGTCGTTTATATCCTGGAGGTCGCGGAGAAAGGTGTATTTATTGAAGGTACTCGACTGCTCCGCCAGCGCCTTCATGCGGCGTTCAACCTGTTCATCAAGATTCCCGACGTGCGGCGGCAGCAAACCGTGAAGGTGAAATGCGTCGCGTTCGTGATCGGAGAACGCCGTTCCCTTGTTGAAACGGGGAGAATTGATCAAGTCAAACCCAGAGAGAGAAACCTGCAAGGTCTTCTCGCTGGCTGGAGGTTGCAGTTTTCCGTCCATTTTTATCCCTCCGAAGTCCCGGCCTATCGTCCCGCGAAATCATCCGGGACGCAAACGGCGCGTCCGCCGCGGCGGATTGCGCCCTACGAAGCCAATTGGGCGGGGCAAGCCTCGCCTCGCTTGCGCGTGCCACTTATTTGACGGGGCGTGAAAGCGGCGGCGAGCTGCCGCACTCCAAAATGGTTGTGCGACGTGCTCGAGCGTGCAGCGACGGTCAAGTATGGCGCGACTTTCCCAAGGAAAATCTGATAGAGATTCCGAGAGAGAGCCTTCGTCGCTGTTGGCGGGCTCAGGATTGACGATGCTCTTTGCATCGTCAAATTTCGAGGGTGTAGCCGAGTTTGCCGACGTTGAAACATTGCGTAGAACCGAGGCGATCGGCGAGGCCGCCGGCTTCGTGGATGTGACCGCAGAAGAGATACGCAGGCTGCTCGCGTTCCACCCATTGACGCAACGTCGGACTGCCCGCGTGCTTTCCGGGGGAAAACTCGTCGAGCTTTGTTCCCTGCGGCGGAAAATGGACGACCAAGTTTAGCTTTGGAATTCCGTTGAACGCTGACAGCGCCTTCGCAATTTCATCCTCGGAATATTCTCCCGGCGTATTAAACGGAGTGATATTGCTGTAGCCGAGGCCGGCCCACTGCGTCGGGCCGAGCGCGCGCAACTGTCGGTGAAAATCCACGAAGCCGAAGCGCTGGCAGAGCCCGCGCGTATCGTCGTGCGTTTCGTGGTTTCCGGGCAATACCCACAGGCGCTCGCCGAGCGGCTTCAAAATTTCGCCGCAACGTTCGAGGCCGCGCTGGAATGTGGAGAGATCGCCCGCCGCGATATAAATGTCCGCGGGCTGCGTGAGAATTTTTTCGAGCGCGCGAATGTCGCCGTGAATGTCGCTGAAGATGAGAACTTTCACTGCGAGCCTCCCGCAGGCGGCGGAAATTTTTTGATGCGTCGCAGATTCATTCCGTTCGATTGCCAACCTTCTTCAATCACATGTCCGCCGGAATCGAAGACCACGCGATACGTGAAAGGCTGCGAACTTTCCCGGCGCCGCGTGATGAATCGCTGATCGAGAAAATCCACGATGTGATGGCCGTCCTCGACAGAGGTGCGGATGATCGGAAACCGCGCGAACGTCCAGTAGAGCTTGACTTCGGGAAGTTGCAGCGCGCGCGCCGTGAAACTATCGGGCGGCGAATCCGAAGTAAAGTGAAACGCGGGATCGTCCGGATCGCGCAGATCGAAGCGGGATGCATAGACGCCGTCGGTGGCGCGAATCACTCCGCCCCAATCGAGCAAGGAAGGGGGAAGGGGTATTGCGCCGAGGCGGTCCACTGCGAGGTGGTTCGCGGCTGCAAAATCCGCGACGCGGCGTATCGCGGCATGATGAGCCGTGGCACAAAAGAAAAGATACGCGATCATCACGTACATTCCCGCCTGGCACCACGCCGAGCGCTTTACGCGGAATCCTCGATCGCCCAGCCCGGGCAGAAAAAACAGCGCCGCAATCAAGATGCTCGCAAGAGCCGCAGTCCAGATGTGAAACGCGTACCCGACCGCACGCGCCAGGTACCAGGCTCCGGCCACGCCCAGCGTGAGAATCACCCACATGCGGGCGGCGCGTTCGCGGCACTTCTCGCGGTCGCGATAAATCCAGGCGACAATCTGCGGCAGAAGAATGATCGCCGTGAAAATAAAGTCGATGATGAAAAGAAGATCCCAGGCGACGCGCTGCTGCGAAATGGGAGTCCACATGCGCGTGCCGAAAGAAGTCATGCCGTCGAGAAAAATGTGACTGGCGATCGCCAGCCCATAAATGGCGGTGAGCATTCCCCACGAGGGAGTTTCGATTCCGCGCCGGCGAGCGATCCATCGCGTGAGCCCCGCCAGCGTCGCTGCAAAGAACGGCAGGCCCACGAACGAATGCGTAATGCCTCGATGGTATTTCACGATTGAGAGCGGATCGTGCGAGAAGATTTCGGCGGCGACGTCCACGTCGGGGAAGATCGCGCCGAGCACGGCGGAAAACGTTGCGACGCGCCCGTGGCGCTCAGAAAAATATCCGTTGCCGATCAGCGTGCCTAAGATTCCGTGGGTGATTGTGTCCATGAAGTATTCGAAAAAGAGAAAGTGTACACGATTCGGAGCGGCTCAGACGATTTCGATGAGCGGCGAGCGCCTGGCAACAACTTCGCCGATTCGGCGGACGGGAAGGCCGCGGCGTTCGAGCGCCGCCTGGGCTGCATCAGCCGCTTCGGGCGCAATCGAGACGAGCAAGCCGCCCGATGTTTGCGGATCAAAGAGGAGAGCGCGAAATTCTTCCGGGACCGAGTCCGCGAAGGCGGCGCAGCCCTCCACAAAGTCGCGATTGTTTTTCAATCCGCCGGAGAGAAATCCGCCGCGCGCTGCTTCGACGGCGCCGGGAAGGTATGCAATTCGCGCGTGGTCAATCCGAATTGAAACACCGCTGCCGACGGCCATTTCGCGCGCATGGCCGAGGACGGCAAATCCGGTGACATCGGTGACGGCGTGGATGGGGCGTTTGCCGCGCGCGGGATCGTCAATTTCATGCAGCGCGTCGGCGGCATCGCGATTCAGATACGTCATCGAAGCGGTGGATGCGGCGACCCATGCATCCTTCGCATGACCTTGCTTCAGCGCGGTTGAGATCACGCCGGTGCCAACCGGCTTCGTGAGGAGCAACACATCGCCCGGCTGCGCCCCCACGTTTTTCCAGACGCGCCCCGGATGGATCAACCCCGTCACAGCGTAGCCGAATTTCAATTCATCGTCCCGAATGGAATGGCCGCCCACGACGGTGCAATGCGCTTCGTTCATTTTTGCGAGGCCGCCGCGTAAAATTTCTTCGAGGACTTCCGGCGCGCCGGAAGCGGGAAACGCAAGAATCGTAAGCGCTGAAATCGGCCGGCCGCCCATGGCGTAAACGTCGCTAAGTGATTTCGCCGCCGCGACCTGACCGAAGAGCGTTGGGTCATCCACAATGGGTGTGAAAAAGTCCACCGTCTGCACCAGCGCCAATTCATCGCTCAGCTTGTACACGGCCGCGTCGTCACTGGTTTCAAATCCGACCAATACGTTCGGATCAACCTGGGGCGGCAGGCGCTTCAATACGCGGTCGAGCACGCTCGGGCTTAGCTTCGCGGCGCAACCGGCAGCTTTTGCGGTTGTCGTCAGTCGAATCGTATCTGGCAAAGCGGTCTCCTTGGTCAAAAGCAATTCGATGATTATAGCGCCAACGAGGGTAAGCCTTTTTTACTAGCGTGACCCGCCAATCCCGATGCCCGATCGGCGCGCGTTCGCAAGGTACTATTACTAGATATGCGTCAGCGGCTCAGATTCCCGCTCGCCATGTGTGAAGCGCTTTCTAAAATAGGGAGTAACCGTCTTCGGCAAATCTCAGCGACCGATCGAGAGTGATGCGGGGCTGAAGTGTCCCCAGCCAGGAAGAGAGCCGAGACATTGGAAGTGCGGCGATGATCATCCCGATGGCGCATGAAAATCTGCGGGGCCGGCGCTGGCCCTGGGTCACGATCGGCATCATCGCGCTGAACTTTGTCATCTTCGTCTGCACTCTTGGCCCAATGCAAGCGGATCAGGCCCGGACCGGGCGAGTTCAACTTCACATTCTTCTCATGAGTGCGCGCTACCCGGACGCGCACATGACGCCGGAAGCTGCGGAAATGGTTTCGGCGTTCAAACGCGATCATAAGGCCGTCTATCAATACTGGGCTTCCTCCAACCGGGATCCCGTCGATGGATGGGACATCGACCTCCGGACGCACGAATGGACCGCGTCGGACGTGGATGCGGAAATGGCGGATCTATGCTCAAAATTCGAGCAAGCCAAGAGCGAGTCGTTCATGTGGAAGTACGCGTTCCATCCCTTCCATCCAACTCCTTGGAGCTTTGTCACGGCGACTTTTCTGCATGGGGGCTGGCTGCACATCATATTCAACATGTGGTTCCTGTGGCTCGCGGGCACGATTCTGGAGGAAACCTGGGGACGCATCGTGTATCCGATTTTCTATCTCGTTTGCGGCGTGCTTGCGTTTCTCGTACATGCCGCGGTTTATCCGGATAGTTTCATTCCTGTGGTAGGCGCATCCGGAGCAATCGCAGGACTCATGGGCGGATTCCTGGCGCGGTTTCCCCAAACGAAGATCAAGATGATGTGGTGGTTCTTCTTTTTCCGCGTCTATTTCAACGTGCGCGCATACATCGTTCTGCCGCTCTGGCTCGTGATTCAGGTGTTCTGGGGCACGCTGTTCGCGTGGGCCGGCGCCGAAGGAGGCGTCGCGTACTGGGCGCATATCGGCGGATTTGCGTTTGGGATGATCGGCGCTGTGGTTCTGCGCTCAACGGGAATCGAACAGGCTGCGGAAAAAGCAATCGAGGCAAAGGTCACGTGGAGCGCGGACCCGTGCATCGTCCGCGCGACGGATTTTCTGGGCGACAATCAGCCCGACGCGGCAATCGAGGAAATGAAGCAGCTTTTGAAAGATCAGCCCGACTCAATCGAAGGGAACGAGTTGCTGCTGAAGGCTCAGGAGAAGAAACAAGACTTCGAAGCGGCCAAAGAAACCCTCGCAATTCTCTGCCGGCTTTACGTCACTTCCGGCGACCTTCCGATGGCGTGGAATTACTACGAGCAGTTCTCCAATCACGGTGGCGACAAATTGCCGCGCGGCGTGTGGCTGGAACTGTGCCGCTTTCTGGAAGGCGAGCAAAACTGGGATCGCGCAGTTCTGGAATATGAGCGGCTGGCCGAGAAAAATCCCACCGAACGCGTGTCCGTCTCCGCGCTGGTTTCCGCCGCTCGCATCTGCCTGACGAAGCTCAACCGAACATCAGAGGCGAAACGGCTCTATGAAGCCGCCGAAGCTTCCACTGTCCCACACCTGGACCTCGAAGTAGTGATTCAAGAGGGTCTGAAGAAGTGCATCGCTGCGATACCGACGCTCGACACTTACGCCAGATAGAGCCTTTTCTTACTGAAGCAATCAGCCCTTCGCCGCTGACCGGATGGTGATCGCAATTGGCTTCGCTGTTTGGGTCGCCTGGGTAGTGGCGATCATGTGGCAGCGTCCATCGAAAACGCCTCCGGGCTCGATGATCAGGCAGGGGGTGTGAATCTCGCCGGTGACGATGGCCTTGGGGTGGATTTCAACTTTTCCCTTGGCTTCAATGACGCCGTCGAAGCGGCCCGTGATAATGACGTAGTTGCCTTTGATCTGGCCTTCGATAACCGCATGTTCTCCGATGATCAGCGTCTCTTCCGAGACAAGCGTGCCCTTCATCGCGGAGTCGATGCGAAATGTTCCAGTCGATTCGAGCTTTCCATCGACCTTTACGCCCTGCTCGAGGAAGCCGGTCCATTCACCGGAGTCTTGCTTCTTGCGATCAAACCACGCGGCAGACATTCATGGCTCCTATTGACGTAGCACTATTTTCCCATTAGTTGGTCGTAGAGGCGAGTTAAATCACTATTATCATAGTATTCAAAGACCAACTGGCCCGCCTTCGCCCCCCGCTTGGGATGTAAGAACACACGAGTTCCGTATTCCCGTTGCAGCTCTTCGAGCGCGGCTTTCGTGTTGGGGTCGGGCAGAGAAAACGTCTGCTCAAGGCGGGGCTTGCTGCCGCGTGATGCGAATCGTTCCACCTGGCGGACCGTCATGCCTCCGCGCGCAATGCGGCGCGAGAGGGCAAGGCGGATGCGCGGGTCGGGGATCGCGAGCAGCGCGCGACCGTGCCCTGCGGTTAAGCGCCCCTCTTCGAGTAGATCCTGAATTGGGCCTTCCAACTTGAGGAGACGGAGTGCGTTGGCGATCGTGGCGCGGTCTTTGCCGGTGCGATCGGCAACCTGTTCCTGAGTCAGGCGAAATTCATCTGTTAGGCGCTGGAAAGCATGCGCCTGCTCGATGGGATTCAGATCTTCGCGCTGGAGGTTTTCAACCAGCGTCATTTCGAGCGCCATCTCTTCGGGCACGCTGCGCACGACGACAGGAACGCGGCCGAGGCCTGCGCGTTGCGCTGCTCGCCAGCGGCGCTCGCCGGCGATCAGTTGGTAGCGATTCCCAATCCGGCGCGCCACGAGCGGTTGCACGATTCCGCTCGCGCGTATCGAGCGAGCTAGCTCTTCGAGAGCTTCCTCGCGGAAGCGCGTTCGCGGTTGATAGGGGCTCGGGTCGAGCAGATCGATGTCAACTTGAACGAGAGATTCAACTGGAGCCAGTGCCACTGCCGCCGCTGTTGCCGCCGGCTGCGGCGCTTGCGGCAGAGGTTGTGGTTCCGGCTCCCGAATCAGCGCGCTCAGACCCTTGCCCAAGGCGTTTCTGGGCATTAGCGATAACCTCCTTAGCGAGTAGGATATAGCTTTCTGCGCCTTTACTATGTATGTCGTAATAGATTACAGGCTTCCCGTGGCTTGGGGCTTCTGCGAGACGGACATTTCTTGGGATGACGGACTCAAAGACCTGGGAGCCGAAGAAGCTGCGAAGATCGGCCGCCACTTGCTTAGAGAGAGTCGTCCGGTCGTCGTACATTGTAAGGACAATTCCCTCGATCGCGAGCGATGGATTGATCGTGCGGCGGAGGCGCATCAACGTATCAAGTAGCTCGGATACCCCCTCGAGGGCGAGGTACTCGCACTGAATCGGAACTAGGACTGAGTCGCTAGCTGCGAGGGCATTGATTGTAAGGAGATCGAGGGCTGGCGGACAATCGATGAAGATGTATTCGTAACTGTCCTTGAATTGCTGAAGAAGTTGCTTGAGCCGATATTCCCGATTCTCCATCGAGACGAGTTCAACGGAGGCTCCAACAAGATTCTTGTCCGAGGGAACGATGTCGAGACCTTCCACTTGCGTGTGCAGGATGATGCGCTCGAGCGGTTCTCCGAGGATCAGCGATTGATAGAGAGTGCGGCGGGCCGGATCTTTGGGAAAACCAAGTGCGCTTGTTGCATTTCCTTGGGGATCGCAGTCGATGACGAGTGTCTTTTGCCCGGAAATGGCGAGAGAGGCACCAAGGTTGACGGCTGTCGTGGTTTTTCCGACTCCACCCTTTTGGTTGGCAATCGCGATCGTACGAGCCAAGCGAAATTCCCCCAGTCGAGTTGCGAATGTAACAGATTACTTTTTCACGATGCAAGATGTTTCACGTGGAACAATCGTAGAAGTTCATGTCTTCGGCGTGCCAACAAGGAGAAATCTACGTCTTGAGTTCGGAATTTGAATTGGAATGCCCCAAACCCAAGAAGAGCTTTTAGAAATGACGCCAGCGTCTTCTTTTCCGATCCACAGGACGAGTTTTCCAGATGGTTTGAGAATCCTCGAGGACCATTCAAGCAGCTCGTCGAATTGCCCCAGCGCACGCGCTGTGATGAAATCAAACGTGGGGGAATTTGGCTCCATATCGCTCATTCGACCGCGGAAGACTTTGACATCCAAGTTGAGCTCGCGGACAACCTCGGAGAGGAAAGCCGCTTTCTTAGCATTGGACTCTATGAGAGTCAATTTGAGGTTGGGGTTGGCCATTTTGAGCGGCAAACCAGGGAAACCGGCACCCGAGCCAACGTCGGCGAGCCGACCATCGCGAAGTGGTACCGCCGAGGCTGCAAATAGACTCTCCCCGAAGTGAAACTGGAGGATTTCAGCTGGATCCGTCACCGTTGTCAGTGAAATCCTCTGATTCCATCGCAGAAGGAGAGCAGTGTAGGCGTTGACGGACTTGCAAAATTCCGGGGTAGCGTTGAGTCCATAGATTTGGAGCTCTTTCTGGATAATCGAGGTCTTCATTGTATATTTATTTGTATAGCACTACATTCATAGTGGTAACTCTAAATCACTTTTCCATTGAAGCTTGAGACTCAGATTCTGCTCGCATCGTCAATCCCGCAGTGTGCGCTCGGCGTAGGCGACCGGGAGCCAGCAGCCCGACAGTTATGTCTGCTACGAAATGAGCGGACATGGAGGGAATCAGGCTGCCGGTCAAGGCGCGGACGATCGAGAATAGAGCTCCCACGGCGAATGTCGAAAGCAAGCCGCGCCGACCTTGATAGAGATGAGCCAGGGCGAACAGCACAGCCGAAGCCGCGATTCCTGCGAAGACGGACCCGCCTGACCACTGGGTGAATACGGTCTGCATAAAGCCGCGATAGATGATCTCTTCGCAGACGGCGACGGTTGCTACAAGGGCGAAGAACGCGAGCCGCTCTACGTCATCCTGCGGAAATATTTTCAGCGCGAGTTGGGGGAGTAGGCCCTGGATTTCGGCGGGCTTCGCCACAAGCCGGCCCAGGCTGACGATCTGGGTGGCGAAAATCAGTGCAACCAGGATGACCGAAATCGCAAGTGTGAGGACGGCATTCGGAATGGCGAGACCGAGCAGCGGCGCACGGATGCCGTGAGCGCTGGTTCGCCAAAGGATGAAGCCCGCGGCGAGCCACTGAAAGGCGACGGTGGACGCGTACAGAGAGAGGCGGTCGACTTTCGTCGTCTGCTGCATCTCCATCAGCAGGCGGATGCGACGGCGGCCGAGCCACGGTACGGCCACGCCGAGAAAAAATATAATGAGTGCGTAGTCCCAATGCATTGCGTGCGCGTCCGAGCGAGCGAAAACACCCGATGTAAGCATTTTTGCCGGATTAGGGCAAGCCGAACTCCTGTTGACACTGACGGATGCACCGACGTATCGTTTTTCGTCCTGCATCACGGAGATTCATGAAGGTACTTGTCATCGGAAGCGGCGGGCGCGAGCACGCAATCGTGTGGAAGCTGCGTCAAAGCGCTTCAGTGGAAAAGATCTGGTGCGCGCCCGGGAACGGCGGGATCGCAAGCGACGCCGAGTGCGTTCCGCTCGATTTGAAAGATGTGAAGGCAGCGGCGGAGCTCGCGACGAAGTTGGAAGCGGACCTCACCATCGTAGGGCCGGAATTGCCGCTCGTTTGCGGCATCGCGGATGAATTCGCGAAGCGCGGACTCACGTTGCTCGGCCCTTCGCAGAACGCCGCGCAGCTCGAAGGCAGCAAAGTTTTCTCGAAACAATTCATGCAGCGCCACGGAATTCCCACGGCGCCGCTTCATGGAATCTACGATGCGGCGGCAAAAGCGCGCGCGGCGCTTCGAACGGTCGATTGGCCGCTCGTAATCAAAGCGGACGGCCTCTGCGCGGGCAAAGGAGTGCTCGTGACGAATTCGGCGGACGAAGCTGCCGCTTTTATCGCGCGATTGATGGAGAGTCACGAATTCGGCGACGCCGGGAAGCGCATTCTGCTGGAGGAGGGGCTGTCGGGTGAAGAACTGTCCTACATTATTCTCACGGACGGCAAGGACTTCATATCGCTCGCCCCGACACGGGATCATAAACGCATCTTTGACGGAGACAAGGGCCCCAACACAGGCGGGATGGGCGCGTATTCAACCGACGAAATGATTTCGCCGGAGCTCGAGAAACAAATTCGTGAGACGATCGTGCGGCCAACCCTCGACGGGCTCAGAGAAGACGGGATCCCTTACCGCGGATTCCTTTTTTTTGGATTGATGCTCACCTCCGAGGGGCCGATGGTTCTCGAATTCAATTGCCGGCTCGGCGATCCGGAAACGCAAGCAATTCTGCTGCGGGCGGAATTTGATTTGGCCAAAGCCTGCGACTATGCTGCGCGCGGACAGCTCGGGTCGTTTCAGGCAAGATGGTCGCTGGGCGCAAGCCTGTGTTTGGTCATGGCTTCCGAGGGTTATCCAGGCAATCCGACCACGGGGAGACGGATTGAGGGATTGGAGGAAGTCGAAAAGGTGCCAGGCACTGCCGTATTTCACGCGGGGACGCGCAAGGAAGGAACTTTCTACTACACAAATGGTGGCAGAGTTCTCGGTGTGGGCGCACGTCGCGAGAACCTTGGGGCAGCGTGCAAGCTTGCTTATGACATAGCTAGTAAGGTCAGCTTTGAAGGGTGCCAGTATCGAAGAGACATTGGGCGCCCAAAGGCAGCGATGGGTCGCGCTGCTGCGGAGACAAAGAATGGCTGAAGTCCGTCATTTATTTATTTGTCTCGTTCATCGCTTCCCGATGAAGGAGCTTGAGGAAGTGGAAGCGGTCGAGAACAAGGGTTTCGAGGGGTGCATTCATGGCCGCGGGGGAAGCAGCCGTCAGGTGTCGCTGATGGACTCGGAGACTCTTGGCCGCTTGGTAATTCCGGCGGGAGCAGTGAAGGAAAACATCACGACGCAGGGCGTGGATTTTCATACACTTAAGATCGCGCAGCGGCTTCGAATCGGCGAGGCGCTTCTTCAAATCACGGGGCCGTGCGAGCCGTGCTCGCGGATGGACGAAATTCGGATGGGTTTGCAGGAGGAGCTTCGCGGGCAGCGTGGTTGGCTCTGCCGGGTGATTGAGCCTGGAAAGATCCGGCGAGGCGAAGGTATCGAGGTCATGGCGCTCGAGTCGATCATATCAGCCTAGGAGAGTGGAATCGTGGCGACGGGAAGCAAGAAGGGCGCGGCGCTTGTGGGAATATTGATGGGATCGGACACGGACTTGGGGGTGATGAGCGAGGCGGGGCGGACGCTCGAAAAATTCGGGATCCCATACGAAATGGAAGTTGTCTCGGCGCACCGTACGCCGGCGCGGGCGCACGAGTACGCAAGGTCGGCTGTGAGCCGGGGATTGAAGGCGCTGATTGTGGGGGCGGGCGGCGCGGCACATCTTGCGGGAGTGATTGCGGCGAATACGACGCTGCCCGTGATCGGCGTTCCGATGGCCACGACGACGCTCAACGGGCTCGATTCGCTTCTTTCGACCGTGCAGATGCCGGGGGGAATTCCGGTCGCGACGATGGCGATTGACAAAGCTGGAGCAGTGAACGCAGCAATCTTCGCGGCAGAAATTCTCGGAACGTCAGATCCAGAGATGGCCCGCAAGCTGGTGGCGCATAAAGAGGAACTCGTCCGCAGCGTCGCCGAGAAAAACGCCCGCTTGAAGCAGCAGCTCGCCGACAAGAAATAAAAGCCCATCGAAGGTCTAGTTCGAAGAGGGCGGCTTCGCCAGAGTTGGCGCGCCGGGCGGCCGCTGCTTTTGCTCGCCGGGCTTTTTCGGCTCGGGCGGCGGCGCGAGAATCCAATCGAAGCCGGTTTCGTCATTGATGACGGCTACCGTCTGGCGTGCATTGGGCGGCACGATGACGGCAAAGGCCGCTCGCAGGAATTGCGTGGCATCGGCGGCGAGGATTTTACCGCTCTCTCCCGCGAGGAAATGGTCCGCGGTTTCTCGCATTTTCGGATCGGAAGCGCAGATTTTTTCAAGACGCGGGTCTTTCTGGCGCAGCAATTCTAGCAGCGAGGGCGACGAGTCCGACGGCGGGTAGCGGAATTCGACGAGCGTGCGCGGCCGTCCTTTTTCCGGCGGCCAAAATTGCAGATAGCGAGGCCGGAGGACGCGCGAGTCCCAGAAATCGCCGCGCTGCTGGACCTGTTCGAGCGGAAAAGCGAGCTGCCAGACCTCCGGGCCGTAGCCTTGCAGGTAGCCTGCAAGGATTAGCTCCACGACGGGCTCTTCCTCCGGAAGATTGATCTTGCTGTGCAGATCCTTGGCCACGTCATTCAGTCGTTCGAGGACTCCCTGGCCGATTGCTTCAATGTCACCCGCCTCGCCACCCCCCTGCCCTTGCTGAAGACGCGGCGTCGTGGACGCCATACGGCCGCGGAGATGCGGAAGGTCTTTGTCGAGGCGCGCGAGCTCGGCGTGGGAGGGGAGCGCAACCCACTGGACCGCGCCGAGGATTACGCCCGCGCGTTTTCCGCTGAGGGCGACCGGTGTGGGAATGCGCGTGTCGGCCTCGATTGGATTTTCGATGGTGCCGATCAGGATCGCATCCTTCACGACGGCGATCACCACGCATCCGGCCGAGAGATTCACGACAATTTCTTCCTGCTGCGACTGCGACGTCTCCTGCGCGCTGACTTGCGAAGGCGCGGCTGCATAGAACGCGGTGGTGAGATAACTGAGAAGGAGGACGCGATGAAAGGGCCTATTTGAATTGGGGAAGGCCGAATTCGGATTTCGTACACGCACGGGCGAACTCAATCCCCCGAAGAGGAGGCGGCTTGTTTGCGCGCAATCGCCTGAATCGCCGTGATGGCAATCACATTCGCAACGTCGTCCACCGAACACCCGCGCGAAAGGTCGTTCGCGGGCCGCGCCAGGCCTTGCAGAATCGGACCGAGGGCGACGGCGCCCGCGAGGCGTTCAACCAATTTGTAAGCGATGTTTCCGGAATCGAGGTCCGGGAAAATGAGAGTGTTGGCGCGGCCGGCCACCGGGGAGCCGGGCGCCTTGCTCGCAGCGATTCCGGCAACGAGTGCGGCATCCGCTTGCAACTCGCCGTCCACGGCAAGATTTGAATCACGAGCCTTCAGAACCCGCAGAGCCTCGCGGACTTTCTCCACGCGTGCATGCTGCGCGGAGCCTTTCGTCGAAAAAGAGAGCAGGGCCACTCGCGGTTCGGTCTCGAGAAATGCGCGCGCATTTTCGGCAGCAGCAAGCGCAATTTCGGCGAGCTCAGACGCATTCGGATCGGGCACGACGCCGCAATCGGCGAAGAGTAGCGCGCCGTTTTCACCGAACGTATTTGCGTCGCGCGCGGGAACGACCATCAGGAAAAAACTTGAGACGAGCCGCGCATCGGGCGCGAGGCCGATCGCGTAGAGAGCCGCGCGAACAGTTTCTGCCGTGGAATTGGCCGCGCCGCCGACCGAGCCATCCGCTTCGCCGGCGGCCACGCGCAGCGCCGCGAAATAGAGCGGCTTTCGCGCGACTTCATGCGCTTCTTCAAGGGTCGCGCCGCGGGCGCGGCGCCGCTCGAAATAAATCTGCGCGTACGCGCCGAGCCGCTGACTGGATGCGGGGTCGAGGACTTCAATTCCCTCGAGCTTTGCGCCGAGGCGCTCGGCTGAATTCCGGATGGCATCCGCGCGGCCGAGAAGGGTGAGCTTCGCGTAGCGTTCCGCGGTGACGCGCGCCGCGGCCTGAATCACGCGGTCGTCCTCGCCTTCGGGGAGAACGATGCGTTGCGGATAGGCCCGCGCCCGGCTCTTCAATTTTTCGATGATGTGCATCGTCCACCAAGTTATCACAAAAGGCGGGAGAGCGGCGGAGGGCGAGAGGCAACGTCGCGGCGAACATAAACTTCTGCGGTCGCCGGGAGTTCAAAACCACGCAGCAGTCGTCTACTGTCACACCCGGATTTCGAGTAGAATTCGAGTGGGCCAATTCAGGTTTTCAACCAACAAGTAGCGGCACCGAAATTCTACGGGTTTCGAAAGGAGTAGGTTTGAGGTCCCCCAAGAGCATACGTCACAACGGAAAGCGGCTCACCGATATCCTCGCGTTGCATGAACGATTCGTGCGTGGCGAAGATGCGGGCGCGCGTGCAGAACTTGCGGGAGCCGATCTATCCCGCGCCGATCTGGCTGGAGCAAATCTCGCGCTCGTAAATTTCGAGGGGGCGAATCTGGAAGGAGCGAATCTGCGCGAGGCGAAACTGGCGGCTGCGGATTTGAGGAAGGCAAGTCTCAGGCGCGCCGATCTGCGCGGAGCGGATTTGACCGAGGCGAACATGAGCGATGCGGATCTGACGGAAGCGCAAGCGGGCGGCGCCGAGATGTTTCGCGCGAACCTGCGCAATGCAATCTTGCGAGGAGCGAAACTGGGCGCGACGAATTTTCGCCTCGCCGAAATTCGCGGCGCGGATTTTCAGGGCGCCGATCTGAAAACGACCATCCTGCGCGAGACGAATCTCGAGGGCGTCGATCTTTCCGGCGTGGACCTCTCGACGGCGCTCCTTCCGCCGGGGTACAAGCGGGCCGCCGCCGCAAAGAACTGACAAGCGGTAACGGTTTTCCGGCGTCGCAAGAGGGTATCGATCTCCCACCGCTCGGTGCGCCGAAATGTGGCGCGATTCGAATCTTGCTGTATTCTTTTCATGCGGAGAAAAGGGAAGCGCGCGAGGGATCATGCCGAACCTGCGGTGGATTCTGGTGGAAGACTACAAACTGGCCAGCGGATGGGTGCGCCCCGAGCAGCATGACGCGCGGGCCCGCGCTTACTGCGAATTGCTCGAGCGGGGCCAGATTCTTTTTTTCCGCGAGCTACCGTTTCACTTTCCGGAGGCCGAGCGGGAATTTCTGGTTTCGCAGGAATGGGCGGAGCTGCGGCTCCACAAAAATGTTTCCTACCGGCCGTCGGAAGATATTTTGCGCGGGGTTGCGGGCGACGCGCAGACTATCGAGCGGGTTCATTCGATTTTCCGGAATTACAGCGCGCAGGTGGTCGAGTTTCTGAAGAAATTTCTCTCCCCGTATTCCGGCAAATGGACGCTCGACTTTGCGAGCTTTCGCCCGATGGAAGAAGAGAGGCGGACGCTCCCGATTCACAAGCGCAACGACCTGTTGCACGTGGACGCATTTCCGAGCCGGCCGACGCGCGGCGGGCGGATCCTGCGCGTCTTCACGAACCTGAATCCCTCGATGCCACGCGTGTGGAATACGACCGAAGATTTTGAAACGCTGGCGCGAAGATACGCCGAGGACGCGGGGCTGAAAAAAATAGCGGAAGACGATTCCTACGTGAGCCGCACGGTGCAACTCTGGGCCGAAAAGCTTGGCTTCAGCAAGTCCGGGCGGACGGCTTACGACGTGTTCATGCTGCGCTTTCACGACTATCTGAAGGAGAACGCAGCCTTCCAGAAGGATTGCCCGAAGAACCGGCTGGAATTTCCGCCGCTCGCGACGTGGATTGTATTTACGGATTGCGTCGCGCACGCGGTGATGTCCGGGAAATTCGCCATCGAGCAGACCGTCCTTGTCCCGCCCACCGCGCTCGTCGCGCCGCAACACGCACCGTACCGAATCCTCGAAGGGATCGCCGGGCTGCCTCTGGTTTCGTGATCTGCGCCTGAAAAATTTGGTCGGAAGGGACGCGCTATTTGCCCGCGGTAAATTCGGCGGGATCGCCGAAGCCGACGGCGGCGCCGCGAGGGCCGTTCGCGCGACGGCGGGTTTCGATGCCGAGGCGCTTGATCTTCTGATTGAGAGTCGAGAGCGGAATCTGGAAACGCTCGGCGGCTTCGGTCTGGTTCCAGTTGGTGCGCTCGAGCATGTCGCAAATGATTCGCCGCTCGACTTCTTCGAGAATTTCGAAAAGCGAAGGCGCCGGAGCCATTCCGCGCGAACCGACTTCGCCCGGAAGCGGCGGCAAAAATTCCGCGAGCTGCAGGCGCACTCCCTTGACGATTTCACGCGTGCGAACGCTTTCGGGCAGCAGGTCCACATCCATGGCTTCCTGCGTGGAAAGTACGACGGCGCGCTCGACGACGTTTTCGAGCTCGCGGACGTTGCCCGGCCACTCGTAGTCCATCAATAACTTCATTGCGCCGTGCGTGAAACCGCGCGGCGGTTTGCCATTTTCCTGGCAGAACTGCTCGAGAAAGCGATCGATCAGGAGCGGAATGTCTTCTTTGCGCTCGCGCAGCGGCGGGAGATGCAGCGAGATGACGTTAAGGCGGTGATACAAATCCTCGCGGAAACGGCCCTCGCGAACGAGTTTCATCAGGTCTTCGTTCGAAGCGGCGAGAATGCGGACGTCCACTTTGATCGTGTCGGTTCCGCCGAGGCGCATGAACTCACGCTCCTGAATGACGCGAAGGAGCTTGGCCTGCGTTTCCGGGCTGATGGTCGAGATTTCGTCGAAGAAAATCGTGCCCTGGTCGGCGACTTCGAAAAGGCCCTTTTTCGAAGCGATCGCGCTCGTGAACGCGCCCTTGACGTGGCCGAAGAGCTGCGATTCGAGCAAGTCCACCGGAATCGAGCCAGTGTTGACCGGGATGAAAGCTTTGTCCGCGCGCGTGGAAGCGGAATGAATGGCTTTGGCGATCAGCTCTTTGCCGGTTCCGCTCTCGCCGCCGATCAAGACGGTGGAGCGCGACGGGGCCACCTGCGTCACCAGGTCGAACACCGCCAGCATTTTGTCGCTCTTGCCGACGATGCTCGGGAAGTTGTACCGCTGCTTCAGCGCGCGCTTGAGCTGAACGTTTTCTTCGCGCAGGCGGTGGCCTTCGATGGCGAGCGAAACCTGTGCGACCAATTCGTCGTTCGACCACGGCTTGGTGATGTAGTCCTGCGCGCCGCCTTTGAACGCTGCGCGAGCCATGTCGATCGAGCCGTAGGCTGTGATGAGGATGATGGAAAGATGCGGATCACGGCGGCGGATTTCGCGAAGCAACTCGAGGCCGTTGCGGTCCGGCAGGCTCACGTCGAGCAGCATGAGGTCGAAGGGGCGATCTTCGAGCTTCTGAAGGCCCGCTTCGCCGGTTCCGGCAGTGGTGATTTCGAAACCTTCGGAAGTCAGAAGGGCTTCGAGACCTTCTCGAATTTCCTCTTCGTCATCGACAACGAGTATGGAGCCCTTAGGCATGGACGGCTTTCCTGGCTACGGGAAATTCCAGCCGGAACGATGTTCCCTTGCCCGGCGTGGAGCGGACATCCACTTTGCCCGCGTGTTCCTTAATGATGCCGTAGCTCACCGAAAGGCCCAGCCCGGTGCCCCTGCCGGTGGCCTTCGTTGTAAAGAAAGGATCGAAAATGCGATGGAGGTGCTCGGGCGGAATGCCGGAGCCCGTGTCTGTGACTTCGACTTCGACCGAGCCGTTCTGCGCGCCGGTGCGCACCTCGAGCATTCCGCCGCCCGGCATGGCGTCGCGCGCGTTCATAAACAAGTTGAGAAACACCTGCTGGAGACGCGTGATCGAGCCGAGAACCGGCGGCAATTTTTCCGTGTAATTCTTGATGACCCTCACCTGCGCGGTCTTGAAGGGATGCTGCACGAGAGTCAGCGTTTCCTCGAGCACGGAATTCAAATCCACTTCGATGAGCTCGGCCGCGCCGGTGCGCGAGAAGTTGAGAAGATTGTTGACGATTTCGCTCGCGCGGAACGTCTGCTTCACGATTCGTTCGATCGTTTTTTGACGCGGATCGTCTGCCGGGATCTGCTTTGCGAGCATCTGAATGTAATTGGAAATCACGGCGAGAGGCGTATTCACTTCGTGCGCCACGCCCGCGGCAAGCAGCCCGAGCGACGTGAGCTTTTCCGTTTGCACCATTTGCTCTTCGAGGCGAATGCGCTGGGTGATGTCGTCGAGCAGGACGAGGCGTCCGAGGCGCGCGCCATTCTTGCCCACCAGCGGCGCGATCGAGGCGTTGATAATTGCGTGGCGCCCGCTGCGCGTGGTGAGATGGAATTTGTAAATTCCGGAAACATGTTCGGCCGCCGCATGCGATGCAATCTCGGCCACCAGGTCTTGCGGGAGCACTTCCGCCAGTTTGCGCCGAAGCGCGTCGCGCCGCGAAATTTCGAGCAGATCTTCAAGCTGCGGATTCCAAGATTCGATGCAGTTCTCTAGGTCCACGGTGAGGACGCCGATCTTGAGCGATTCCACGATGTTTTCGCTGAAATCCTTCAGCCGCTCGATCTGCATGGCTTTCTGTTCGAGTGAGTGATAGAGGCGCGCGTTTTCGATGGCGATCGCAACGTAGCCGGCGATGGTGAACAGCAGCTCGAGGTCGTCGCTCGAAAGATAATCGCCGTCAACGGTTTTGCCGAGGCCAAGAATCGCCACGGTGCGGTCGCGGAAGCGGCAGGCGATGAAATAGTTCAGGTCGAGCTCTTCGAGCGTCCGGCGAACTGAGTCCGTTTCCTGATTCGCAGCACGAGCCGATTCAAAGAAGAGGCAGCCGCGTTCGAGCGCCGGCCGCGCGGGGTCGAGGAAACTCAAATCGAGCGGGCCCTCAGGCCGCAGGCCCATCGAGCGCGAAAGGACAAAGCGGCCGGGGTGCGAGGCGTCTTCGAGAAACACAGCGAGGCGATCGACGAGCAGCGTCTGCGAAATACGGTCGAGCGCGGAGCCAAGCAAAGGCTCGAGCCGAACTTCGTTCGTCAGAGCGCGGCCGAATTCGATCAGCGTGCGCCGGTAATCGAGGCGATCGCGGTAAAAGAAGCGATCCAGCCGCGCCTGCACCCAGTCCCGCAGCGGCTGGAAAAGAAATGCAGCGACAACGATCCCGATGACAGCGCCGGCGGGACCCGTGGTGAGCGTGACGTGCAGCAGCTCGCCGATCAGGGCGATCGCCGCGAAATAGATGGCCACGATGCCGGCGGTGGCAAACGTGTAAGCGAGCCCGCGTTTGAATATGATGTCCACGTCCATCAGCCGGTAGCGAATGATGGCGTAGCCAAAGCAAAGCGGAATCAGGGCAAGGGAGAAAACGGAAAGCTTCATCCACGGCGGCGGAACAGCGCTTGCGAAACGCGGCAGAACATAGAACAAGAAGAACGGAAGAATTCCGGCAAGCGTTCCGCCGGTGACCCACTTCAATTGCTGGCGCAACACACCGCTCGGCGCACGGAAGTAACTCGCCAGAAAAACCCCCGCGGCGACCAGGAAATAAACGCCCATATAGAGCAGATCGAGTGTGTCCAGAAAATCGCGGTTGCTGATCGAAGGAACGAAGTCGAGCGTCCCGGTTGCGACGAAGACTTGCAGCGTGAGCAAAGCAGCCGGAAGGCTGTAAACAGCCGCGAGTTTTGGCCAGAGCGTGCCGCGGCGCTCGGGAAAGACCAGTGCGAAGTGGACGAGCAGGGCCGGCTGCAATAGCCATGCGACGGCGTTGCCCCAGTAGATCGTCCAGTCGAAGGAGTTCAACTTACCGCTGTAATGAAAACTGTAGAGGACGAAGGAGACGAGGCAAAAAACGTAGAAATGGATCGCGCGGGGCGCATTCCACCGCCTCACGAAAATGAAAAGCCCGATGAACAGATACAGGAGCGCCGTGATCCGCAGATAATTCTCAATCGAAGAAGGAGCCTCTTGCGGAACGGTGACGACCGGGGTGGCAAATGAATCGGCGCCCCGGCGAATCTGGTAGCGAACCTCGACCCAGGGTCCCACGTGCCAGAGCATGCGGGTGACATCGGTGGCGCGATGAACCGATGCGCCGCGAACCGACTGGACGTAATCGCCCTGCTTGATCCCCGCTTTAGCTCCGGGTGAATCCGCGACCACGTGCCATGCGACAACCCCCTGGGAGGTGTCCATCCAGGTGACACCGTCGTCGGGTACGATGAACCGGGAGCGCTGCTGGAAATTCAGGATGGCGAAGATCACTGCCGCCAGCGTCAGGAGCGCCAGAACAACTGCCCCGAGCCGCATTCGCAAACTATCCTTCATGCAAGAACACCCGTACCCTTTACGCTATTATGCCAGCACGTATGCTTCCAGCGAACAGAAGATTCTGAATCACATAGACTGCTTATTTTGTTTAACTTACGGAGAGTCCTTGCAGGAAATTTCGAGTTAATCCCATTTGTGGAAGGCATCTTCCTAAATCCAATAGAGACGGAAAAAGCTAAAACTGGAAGCTCAAACCGCCTCGGAAATAGCGGTAAGAGGGGACGAGGATAATTTGGCCGTCTCCCGTAGCCACGGGGACGTAGCCCTGGGCTAGGAGATTGCCGACATCGGCCGAAGCTTCCATGTGACCCGGAAAGAGGCTGGGCAGGGGCTGGCGGATCTCCATGTTCAAGTAAGGATCGAGGTGGTAAACGGACTCGCCGAATCCATCCTGGTGCGTGACCACCGGACCGTTAATCCATTTGTAACTCGCAGTCAGTTTCGTGTGGAAGCGAGGGATCGTGGTGGTGACTCGACCGGCCAGGCTGTGGCGATACTGCGTGGAAAATTGTTCGCGCAAGCTCAACTCAGAGGGATCTTCGTAGGGCGCCAGCGCTCCGGCGTAGGCGTACACGATGGTCGTTTCGAGGTTGTCAGAAAACCTCTGCTGGTACACGAAGCGCATTCCCGCAGAGCTTGTGCTGCCAGCGTCATAGGCAAAAACATCGGAGAAGAAATCCTGCAAATAATCGGAGCCGGAAACCGGGCCGCGCCCGAAGACGGCTGTATGACTCGAATGGTCGTGGAAGATAGCCCCGGTCACATTCGCGTTTTTGCCCAGTGAATGCTCGACCGCGATTTCCTCGTGCAGGTTACCTTCGAGCACCGGCCGTCCGTCGCGAATCAAAAGTGTTGGAAACGCGTCGAGGGCGTTCAGAGCCGATTGCAATTCACTCGTCGTGCCGGCGGAATCCTGCCATGGCCTCGATGCCACCATGACCGACGCGAGCCATCCATCGCCGAGCTGCATTGCGAATTCCGCGCGCGGGTGCAACGCCATCGTTGTGCTGCCCAAACCAGCCACGACGTATTCGGCGCCGTAGCGGATGCTGACGCGGTCGCCGACGGAAAATTGATTATCGTGCGACATCCGCGCGCCGCGGAACGTGGGCCCATCCGGCCCGAGCCGCGACTCGCGCAGAACGACGGTGGTGACGGGTCCGACGCCGACTTCTCCCGAGGGCAGCCACTCCGTGGCGAATCCGCCCGCTGGTGAAGCGCCTTCATAACTGAACTGGCCGGCCATCACAAGCTTTGCCTTCGGGCCGATTCCGAAGTTGTACACGAATGCCGTCGCGGGAGAATCCGCAAAATTCGAGACCGAGCCGGGATGATCGGATCCGGAAGTCAGTTCGAGGCGCCCATGACCCGCAATCCGCTGCATTGCTTCCGGAACGTTCAACTGGCTGTCGAGGACGACTTCGCCTTCCTGCCAGCGCAAGACAGGGCGCATGTTGCCGGCGCTTCGCAGCACCCAGGTCCATTCATCCGCAGGGAGTTGCTGATCGGGTTGACGGCGCATCTTTTCGAGCGATGAGAAAACCGAACCGAGGACAATTTCAAGCAAAGTAGTGTGCTGGTCATTGACCTGGATATGCGGCTCGATGGCCGGGAGAAAGCCCGCGAGAGTGACTTTGATCGAGTACATCCCGGTGGGAAGGCTGGCGGTTGAAAAACGCCCGCGATCGTTTGTCAGCAGCTCGATAGGCAATTCACTGAACGGATTTTCGGATGAGACGACGACCGTCGCCCCCATCTGCGGGGTGCCGGCCGGGTCCACGACGACGCCCGTGATCTTTCCCGAGACGGGCGCAGCCGCAAGCGGCAGCGCACTCAGGCACACGAGCAGTGCAAGCCCCAGGGCCCGAATCGTTCGGAGAATCACAGTGCGTCACCTCCCCTGTGGGGCTGCTGAAGCAGAGGCCGCAGGTGGCGCAGCCTGAACAGGAGCCGCCTTCACAGTAAATTCCGCAACGGGCGTGCTAGTGAGTTTCGCGAGATTGTCCGTCACGGCCACTTCGAGCTTGTATTTTCCCGGTGTAAGGGAGCCGAGCGTAATCATGTTCTCGATCGTCAATTCCTCGCCGTGATCCGGCAGTTTATCGCGTGGAATGTCGAACTTCAGGGCAGGAGTCGTCTCCTTGTCCTTCGTCACCCGGTATTGCACGGTGGCATCGGCTTTGTGGGTCTTTTCATCCACCTTCAGGTTGTAAACCTGGAGGAAGATCCCCATCGAGTCGTTCGGAGTGAAGGTGGAGTCCATCTTCGGCCGGACTTTCACGTCGCCGAGAACGAACTGGCCGAGGCCGATGTCCTTCATGGAGACACGCTGAATCTGGTCCGCGAGGATGAGCGAGCTCGTCGCGAGCTGGTCTTCCTGGAATCGCGGTACGGCCAGCCGCGTGTTCACGACGCCGACGTTGCCGCTGTTGACGTCCTTGATCACGATGTCGAGGCGGTATAGGCCAGGGCTGAGCGGCACGGCCTTCTGATAAATGGAGCCATACGTTAGCGATTGCTGCAGCAGGGCGGCTGGAACGTCGCGGCGAATCGTGTCCTCAAACGTCTGGACGACGCGGCCACTGAGACTGGTAATCCGCGCGAAGAGGTTCAGGGAGGCCGAATCCACGCCGTCCTTTTCCTGGAAACTCAACTGGCGCGTGGGAATCTGCACGGTGATGGGCACAAGAACCGTGTCGGTTGTGATGCGGAGAAAATCGAAGCGATAGTCGAACTTTACCTGATCGCGAACCAGCCGCGAGGTCACCACCGCTTCGAGGTCCTTGAATTTCACCGGCGGTTGCCGCTGGATCTTGGAATAAAGTTCCAGCCGCTCGAATTCACCCATGGCCGCCGGGCGCATACCCAGAGGCCGTGCCAGGTGCGAGCCGTCGGAATTGTTGAAACGATCGGTCTTGCTCGCGAGGCCCATGGATTCCATTTGGGTCAAGCCGGCGCCGGGGACGTTGAGCAGCGCGTCTTTCTCGCTTGGGTCCATCGTGAGGTGATATTCGCCGCTCATCGTTGGGTCTACGAACTCGAGTTCGACGTTTTCGCCGATTCCTTCGAGATAGCGATAGCGCCAGTCTTCAAAAGGATATGTCGAGGTGCTTCCACCGCCTTCTTCGGGCGGGCGATCGTAGCTGCCGCCGGTCGGATGGCTTTGCACCTCGTCCGGCGGGCCCCACATGATGTAGATCTTGCCGCGATCGGTCTTCCATCCGGGAATGCCCGAGGCGTAGTGCTCGTTTGTGTAGGCGATGCGGCGATAGTGCTCTTCCTTAAAGGTGTTTTCGGGCGAATCAGGGTCGGGATTGCGGCGCTGCCAGAATTGCTCGATGAATTGTTCGCGCTCTTCGTTTGTCTGGAGGTGGATGAATGCACTGCGCTCTTCGGGAGCGATGATATAAACAACGTCTTCGTCTAGCCACCGCTGGTATTGCGGCAGGAGTTCTTTTTTTAGTTGCTTGTCGCTTTTGGCTTTTTGCTTGGCGGTTTGCTTGTCCGACTGTTGTTTCTGCTGCTCTTGCTGGGGAGGACAGGCAAAGGCGGCTGGCGTCAAGCCGAGACCCCCTGACAAGGTAATGGATAGAAAGACTTTGACCCAGCGGCCCATGGTTACACCTTCAATTCAAGTTTGGTTAGAAATTCTAACCTGTCCTAAAGTACAGGTCAACGAAAGTTTCCCCCCGGCTGCCTCTTACCCGCTTGGAATCCCGTGAAGGCCAATGGGTTGCCTCAACTCTAGCTCAGAGACAGGTAAAGACCCCTTTTACCGCCCGAGGGTCGCCGCCCCCAGCGCCAATCGGTTAGACGGTTTGAATTAGCCTTCAGGAGTTGTTTTCTTCCGAGCGATTTCGAATTAGAATAGTTCTTCGAAAGGTCTAGAGCCCTTGGTCCCGTAGCGCCGGCCGAGAGCATTGGGAGCAAGTAAGAGGATTTCGCAGGATGTGGTGTCCTGCCTGTCCTTATTCGCCACCCCGCGTCTAAGCCTAGAAACATTCTGTGCTGCTCGGGCGTACTACTGTGTGGTGGGCATACTTGTCGCCTCGAGAGCGTGAAATCCAAAGGTCGATACGATGAAGACGTGGCAAAAAGTTGCAATTGGTGCCGGAGTCGCCGTACTTCTGATCGGTGTCGTCTGGTTCAGCGTTTACCAAGCCAACAAGGGAGTCGTGGCGGTACAGACTGGGCGAGTGACGCGGGAAGATTTGACGTCCGTCGTCACCGCTTCGGGCGAGGTACGGCCGAAGAACTACACGAACGTGCTCGGCGAAGGATTCGGCAAGATTACGGAAGTCGTGGTGAAGGAAGGCGACCACGTCAAGAAGGGCGACGTCCTGCTGCACCTGGAGAACATTCAGCCGGGCGCGGACGTTCAGGCGCAGCTCGCGACCATTGAGGCGTCCGATGCGGGAATGAGGGCGATGTCGGCGGGGTACGATTCAGCCGTTGCCACTCTGGCGCAGCGCCAGGCGGATCTTGAGAAAGCAAAGTTCGATTGGGAGCGCGGCCAGCAGCTTTACAAAGCGCAGCTCATCTCCAAGCAGGAATTCGATTCAAACAAGGCCGCTTACGACAGCGCGGTTGCGGCGCTGAACGCAAGCAAGGCGCAAGTGGAGCAGACGCGGGCCGCGCGCGAGCAGGCGCGATCGAACCTGGATCAGGCGCGCGCGGTGCTGAAGCACACACAGGATATTCTCCGCAAGACCACCTATACGGCGCCGATTGACGGCATCGTGAGCTACATTGCCGTCCGCGTGGGAGAAAACGTGGTTCCCGGAATTCAGAATGCCACCGGCAGCTTTCTGATGACAATTTCCGATATGAGCATCGCCACGGCAGAAGTGAAAGTGGACGAGACAGACATCACGAACGTCCGCATCGACGAGCCGGCGGACGTGACGATTGACGCGCTGCCTGGAAAAACTTTCAAGGGTCACGTCACCGAAGTGGGCGAGCTTGCCATCCTGCGTTCGTCCGGCCAGGCCGCCACCACGCAGACCACGGCCAATACACAGGAAGCGCGCGATTTCAAAGTCGTGGTCACGCTCGACACTCCGCCGGAAGTGCTTCGTCCCGGTCTTTCCGCCACAGCCAAAATTCAAACCGCGCAGAAAAAGAATGTCCTGACGATTCCGATTCAGGCGATCGCGATGCGTTCGCAAAAGGATCTCGACGCGGCGAAGGAAGGCAAGGGCGGCAACGTGACGCTGGCGGCCTCGCGCCCGGCCCGCGGGGATAAGAAGTCCGATATTCAGGGCGTTTTCGTCGTGCGCAACAAGAAGGCCGAGTTTGTGCCCGTACAAACGGGAATCACCGGCGTCACGGACATTGAGGTCGCCAGCGGCCTGAACGAAAACGATGAAATCATCACGGGCAGCTACAAAGCCCTCCGCACGCTGCGGCCCGGCGCCACCATCAAGGTGGACAATTCGGCTCCGAAGCGGGATGAGTCCTCAAGCTAATAGAAGTTGAATTCCAGGAGCCCAATTCTCATGGCCGTCGAAGAAGTCGCATCCTCGCAGGGTTACCGCCAGGACCTAGTCGACTCCGGTGTCGTCATTGAGACGGATGACCTCTGGAAAACCTATGAGATGGGCTCGGAGCAATTGCACGCGCTGCGCGGCGTGAACCTGCAAATCAAAAAGGGCGAATACGTCGCCATCATGGGACCATCCGGCTCGGGAAAATCCACGCTCATGAATTTGATTGGCTGCCTCGATACGCCGACGAAGGGAAGCTACTGGCTCGCAGGGCGGCTTGTCAGCCAGCTGGATGACGATGAGCTGGCCTACATCCGCAATAAAGAAATCGGTTTTGTCTTCCAGACATTTAATCTGCTGGCGCGCGCGACGGCGCTTCACAACGTCGAGCTGCCCATGATTTACAATGGCACGCCTTCGGAAGAGCGGCTCGACCGAGCGAAGAAAGCTCTCCAACAGGTGGATCTCGCCGACCGCATGATGCACAAGCCGAACGAACTCTCGGGCGGGCAGCGGCAACGCGTGGCCGTGGCGCGGGCGCTGGTGAATGCACCCTCCATCCTGCTCGCTGACGAGCCTACCGGAAACCTCGACTCGGCAACGGGCGAGGAAATCATGGCGCTGTTCGCGCGGCTGCATCAGGGCGGCAACACGATCATCCTCGTCACGCACGAAGCGGATATCGCGGCCCACGCCCATCGCGTGATCCGCCTCCGCGACGGCAAGATCGAACGAGACGAACGCACGCGGTAGCTCCCATCATTGCAGAACAGCTGCATTATTTTTCGGTTTATATATAAGCATAGGGTTATGTATTGTGGCCGCATGATTCGACGCCGCACAAGCCGTATCCCTTCAATAGCGGCCAAAAAAAAGGCGGCGGGCCGTTCAGCCGCGCAGCCCGCCGCCAAGATTTTCTTCGCGGTTGGCGACCCCACGCGCCGCCGGATGCTCGACCTGCTCTTGCAATCGGAGCGCTCGGTTAACGAGCTGGGCCGCTCGTTTCGAATGTCGCAGCCGGCGATTTCGCAACACCTGAGAATCCTGCGCGAGGCCGATCTGGTTCGTGTACGGCGCAAGGGGCGCCAGCGGCTGTATCGCGTGAATCCCAAGCCGGTCAGGCAGGTGTATCATTGGGCCAAGAATTACAAAGAGCTTGTCGATCCTGCAGGGCGCGCCTGGGCCGTCGCGACGCCGATTGCCGCCTCAAAGCTGGCAGCAAAAATGGCGCATGGATTAGGCGAAACCGCCGCTGGAGGATTTCAGGTTTGGCTGTCCGCGGAGCTGCGCGCGCGATCAACTCGCCAAGGAGAACAGACATGCTCGTGAACGGAAAGAAGCGGTGGATACAAGCGATCGCAGCCGTGGTGCTTTTTGCATGTCCGGCACTGGCGCAAGATAAAGCCAAGGACAAACCGCAAGGCAATTCGGACAACGCCGCACCGGGCATGTCCGCGATGAGCGAAGCCGCGAAGCCGGGCGCTCCGCAAGCCGTGCTTGCCAAGCTCGCCGGCGATTACACAACGGCTCTGAAATTCTTCATGCAACCCGGGTCGGCGCCGGCCGAATCGAGCGGTTCGGCGAAGATCTCAGTGGTTCTCGGCGGACGATTTCTGCTCGAAGAAAATTCTTCCACGACTTTCGGACATGCGGTCTCCGGTCTGCGCATGTATGGCTACAATAACGTGACCAAAGAATACGAGGCTGTCTGGACCTACACCATGTCCACGGCTATGCTGAAAATGGCCGGGACAAGCAGCGACGGCGGCAAGACGATTGAGCTTTCGGGGACGGTGGACGAGCCGGGAATGGGCCACGTCCCGCTGCACGCACGGATCCGGCTAGTGGACGACAACCAGTTTGTTGTGACGCTGTCCAGCAACGGGCCCGATGGGAAGGAAGTCGCGTTCGAAGAAACCACGTACACGCGAAAGAAATAAATCGTTGAATTTCGAAAAGGAGAATGCCATGCCACAACCATCCAAACCGATTCCGGAGGGTTTCCACACCGTAACGCCGCTACTCACCTGCCGCAACGCGGAGCGCGCGCTCGAATTTTATAAGAACGCCTTTGGCGCGGAAATTCAGGGCGTCAACAAGGACGACCAGGGACGCGTAATGCATTCGCAGATCAAAATCGGGGATTCGATCGTGATGGTGACGGACGAGTACCCGGAATACAAAGGCCTTTCGCCGCTCGGTCTCGGAGGCTGCGCCACGACGCTGCACATTTACACGCTCGACGCGGACGCTGCGTTTGCAAAAGCGGTGGCCGCGGGCGCGCAGGTCCGCATGCCGATCAGTGATGCATTCTGGGGTGATCGTTACGGGCAGCTGGTGGACCCGTTTGGCCATATCTGGTCGATTGCGACGCGCAAACAGCAACTCACACCGGAAGAGGTGAGCGCGGCTGCGAAAAAGGCTTTTGCTAATATGGGAAAGCCGAAGTCCGCGGCGGGATAGATTAGCCGCGCGGAACTTCGCTCATCAGTGCCAGAATATTGCGATTGGGATCGCGGAAGAACGTCATCCAGAGGTCGTGATCCGGCATTTTGGCGATCAGGTGCGGCTCTCCTTCCATCGCGGCGCCGCGTGATGCGAGCGTCTGAAACGCGCCCTGGATGTCTGCCACTTTGAAATAAATAACCGAGCTGAGGTTTTGGTCCGCGCCTTCGGGCGGGCCGAGCATCAGGCGCACGCCGGCGCAATCAAAAAAAGCCAGCTTGGGAGCACGGAAGAGAAATTTCATCCCCAGGGTATCGCGATAGAACGCGACTGCGCGGTCCAAGTCCGTCACCGTCAAAGCAATCTGCCCGATTTGCGCGAGCCGAAAATTTTCTTGTGGCATGGACATTCCTTTCGGTTGCGGGCAATCGTGCGCGCCTAGCTCGAAAACATATTGCGCGCGAGGAAGAGCACATTGGCAGGGCGCTCGGCAAGCCGCCGCATGAACCACGGAAACCAGAACGTGCCGTAAGAAATCAACACGCCCATGCGGTGGCCCTCTCTTGCGAGCCGCATTTGTTCCGCGCGCTGTATGCCGTAGAGCATCTGAAATTCGAGTGGCGCGCCCGAGGCGCCCTGCGAAGCGAGCCAATCGATTAGCCGGCGAATGAGCGCGCGGTCGTGCGTGGCCATCGCGGCGCGAACGCCCGCGCGGCGTGCTTCGGCGCTGAGCAGCATCTGCGCGAGACGAAAATAGTTTTTGTCCACGTCGCTTTTTTTCGGGTAGGCGATTTCCGGCGGCTCGCTGTAGGCGCCTTTCACCAGGCGTATGGCCGCGCCGATGGGAACCAGCGATTCAATGTCGCGCTCCGTTCGATAGAGATACGCTTGCACGCACACGCCGACGTTTCGGTAGGTCTTCCGCGCGCGGCGATAGAGTTCGAGCGTAACGTCAACGTACGGGCTTTGCTCCATATCGATCCAGAAGGTCTTGTCGGCGGGCGTATTCTCGAGAAGGTTCGCGAGATTCGCATAACAGAATTCGGCGTCGAGATCGAGGCCGAGCTGCGTGAGCTTCACGGAAACCTCGGCCGGCAAGTTCGCGGCACGGATGCGCTTGAGTAAATCGAGATAATCTTCTGTGACGTTTTCCGCTTCTTTGCGGTCGGTGATGTTTTCGCCGAGATGCGTGAGAACAGTTCCGATGCGATTCTCCGCAAGGCGGCGGGCGGCAGAGAGCGCCGCTTCGACTCCTTCACCGGGCATGAACCGCTCGACTGTTCGCCGCATGAAACCGAATCTCGGCGCCTTTTCGCGCAGCCAGCGGCTCTGCGAGGCGGCCAAGAGCATGCGGCGCATCAGGCTCATGAGGATCGCTCGTTTCGAATCATGGGCGAATCATTCGGGCGAACTCAGCGCTTTCATGAAACGATAGAAGAAATCCACGCCCTCATAGAATGAGGAGACCAGAATTCGTTCATCGCGGCCGTGCGAGCGGTCGTCGTTGACGTCCATCCACACCCCGGAAATTCCGTATGTCGGGATTCCAGCCGCCCGCGAAATCGCACCGTCGCTCGCACCGGTTTCGAGCACCGGGACTACGGGGACTCCGGGCCACATCTGGGCGACGATTTTTTCGAATGGCCCAATTACATCGGAACGAAGCAGTGACGCCGGATTTGTGTTTCCACCAGCCACCCCCGAGAAAATGGGCGTGACGGAAATCTTGGGATCATCGAGCACCTTAACGAGCGTGGCCTGCACTTCCTCCGGTGTGTGTCCCGGCAAAATCCGGCAATTGACGATGGCCTTGGCCATCTGCGGCAGCGCGTTGTTGGCGTGACCGGCATCGAGACGCGTCGCCACGCAGGTGGTGCGCATGATTCCGTTGTAAAAGGGTTTTTCAGAAAGGCGCGCCATCGCGGGCTCATCCGGCGGCGTTTGCAGGATCGCTTTCATATCCGCGCCGATCGATCCGCCCAGGATTCCCGCCATGCGCGAGTAATACGCGCGCGTGATTTCATTCAGCTCGAATGGAAACGTATATTGCTGCAGGCGCGCGAGTCCGTCGGCGAGATGATAGATGGCATTGTCCGCGACGGGCTGCGAGCTGTGGCCGCCACGGTTCGTCACTTTGAGTTCGAAATCCTGATACTGCTTTTCGCTGGCCTGGACCGCAGCGAGGATTCTGCGGCCGTCCACCATCTGGAATGAGCCGCCGTCCGGATTAATGATGAATTCAGCGTCAATCAGATCGCGGTGATTTCGCAGAAGCCAGTCAACACCATTGAACGCGCCGCCTTCCTCATCCGCGGTAAGGGCGATAATGATGTCCCGGTCCGGTTTGTATCCTTCCTGCTTCAGTTGAATCAAGGAAACCACGAGCATCACGTCGCCTGATTTCACGTCGAGCGTCCCACGGCCGTAGAAATAGCCGTCCTGTTCATGGAGCACGAAGGGATCCATAGACCAGTCTTCGCGGCGCGCTTCGACTACATCGAGGTGGCAGATGAAGAGGACCGGCCGATGCGCCCCCGTGCCATGCAACCGCGCGACCACATTTCCTTTTCGCGAGTTTGGGCCGCCCACGAAAATGTCGCTCGCGGGGAATCCGGCATCGCGAAGGCGCTTGGCCATGGCCTCGGCGGCCACCGTGGTGCTGCCGACGGAATCGGTTGTATTGATCTCAATGAGCTGCTTGAAAATATCGCGCGAGAGCTGGCGTGTCGCGTCGTTCAATTGCGCGCGGGTAGGAAGCGCCACAGAGAGTGAGAGCAGGAACATGAGCACTAACAGAATGGAGGGCCGAGGTCTCATTTTTGCTCCGAGTGCGAGAATTTGAAAGACTATCAGACGCAAGCGTGCGCCGCCACTGCCGATGCGATGGTCAGAATGGCGGCGGAGAGAATGGCTTGGCAGAAGGAATCTCGAGTAGAAAGATGCCATACCGGTAGACGGCCGATTTTGCCGCGTCGCTGACGGGGCCTTCAAAGATCCTGCTGAACGCCGCGTGGACGGCTCTCATTTTTTCAGTGGAAAGATCGTCCAGTTTTTCGCCGAACTGATTCTTCGCACGGCCATATCCTTCCAGCTCTTCCGGCGTCGGCGGAAGGGCCGGGACGGTCTTCTGCTCGTAGGATCGGTAAAAGTCGTAGCGGAATTGCTTCAAGTAAAGCGTGGCGTAGGCCGTCTTCACTTCGTCGGCGGGCGGGTCGGTGGAATTGAGGGCCGCGGCCGCGAATGCTTTCAGAGCAGCCTCGAAATCACGGAAGTTTCCGCGCGCGCCCATCAAGGGGCCGGTGCCTTTCTTTGCAAGGGCCGCGGCCAGGCGATCCGTGCGCGCGTCGTAGCATCGTCCATAGGCGCGGGTGGCGCGCAGGATGCCATCCGGATTCTCGCCTGCCGCCACGTTCGTTTTTTCACGGAAGTAGGCGACCCATTCCGACGACGTCATTTTCAAGATCTGCGCGCACGTCAGCCCCAGCTGGTCTGGTAAAGACGCTGGTGTGGCCGCCGCCGGAGATTTCTGTTGCGTGTGGGTCTGTGCGGAAACGATTGGGGGGAAATTCGCGAGCAGAATGACAATCGTCGCAATTAATTTCACGTTTGAGATAGTAACCCGGCATGAGCTTTCGAAAAAGGCTTCGAAGCAGGCATGCAACAACCCTCATGAGTTGCCGTGCGGTGGAAGCCGGAGGAGAAAGGTGTCGCCGTCCTTCGGAGCGGGCGCTCCCGGCGGGAGGAGGAGCAAACCGCGGCCGAAACAGCTCTTCAGACGCAACACGGTCGCGCTTTGCCAAACAGTGCCGCCCATTTGCACCTCGACGGTCGATCCGGAATTATTCTGAAGCAACTGCGACAATTGCGCCTGATCCTGTTTGTCGCGCTGATGGAAAATGATGATCGTCGCTGCCGGCTGAGCGCTCGCGTGCGATTCCAATACGCGGCAGGTAAGAGAATCCGACGACTTCTCATATTCCGAATGATTCGATCGCGCAGCGAGCGGGAAATGAGAAAACGAACACAGGAAGAGCGCAATCGTAATTACAACCAGTTGCCATTTTCGAGTTTGGCTCATGACTCTGCCTCCAGAGCGCCGGGCAGTTCAGTGTTTCCGAGTACTCCCCAGCAGGGAGTGTTCGAGCAAGATTTCGAGAAATCGCGCGATCCTTTTCCGGCGCACTTCCGGCGACTTTGCCTTGACGATGTAGAGCAAGAGCTGCCGGCGCGTGCCCTTGCCCATTTTCTCGAAGACCTTGCGCTCCGCCCTCCGGTGTTTGAGTGCGTCCTTAAGTTCAGCGGGAATCGGAACGATTCTCGATCCGCGATCGATGCGAAGCTCGACGCCTACCACGTCGCCGATATCGGCGTGAGCGGCCTTTCGCAAGGTCACATTGAATTGCAGGCGGTATTGACCGCCTCCAGCCGGCATGAGTGTGGTGCGCGTGCTTCGTCCATTTACGATCGCAACTACGGGAATGTGTTTCTTCTTGCCGGACTCTTTTTCGAGCGCGTGACCGATTTCTTTGGGGACGTCGACGTAGCGGAGCATCCAGATTTTGTAAATTGTTGCCATGAAACGTTGCGGTCTTGAGGTCACGAAGAAATCCGCGCAGACAGCCAACGCAAACCGCCAGGCAACGAGCCGGATGCAAACTCAAGATGAATCACTCTTCGATGATTCGGGAAATCTGAGGATGAAGAAGCATGCAACAGGAGAGGCCTCATCAATAGCACTCCCCCTGCTTCCACGGAACAGCAAATGCTGTCATGGATTTGACGATGAAAGTGAACCTGTCGTCGATTGAGTCGGCCGCGCGTGTGACTTCCAGGGATTACTCTCAAGGCTCCGTTCGTGGGTCCAGAATTATCCAGATGCACCCGAACCGTTAGCATCTGTTCGAGAATCTCGGGTGGAGGCTCCACGTGGATCGCGCCTGCCTTGACAGACCATGGGCCAAACCCAGGCATGTCGATTCTGTTCTCTACGGTGATGGAGAGATCTTGGTGCCAGGCCACCCTCCAATTTGCTCTTGGAGTTTTGTCGAATAGCAAGCCGCGGACCGGGAACGCATCTTCGCCTAGGAGCGGCTTTGTTAGAACTTGAATTTTTCGAGACAAGGCAAGTTTCTGGATTTCGGGAGTCACATCCAGCAGATTGCGAATCGCGTAAACGCCGCGCGGGCTGCGATCCGTCTGTGGATCGTGGATTCGCTCAATAACTGAAATTAAGTGCTGGACTTCTGGACGTGTGAGCACGTTAGGAACGATCGCGAACCCGTCGCTTAGCACTTTTCCGGCGAAATCATTCGCGGAGGCCATGATGTGAGTTTACGCTTCGATTGCAATCCGCGGCAAAAGCAAATCCAATCCGGCCGTAGTTCATCCGGCCGCTCCGCATCGATCAGGAATGTTCCGAAGGCGCAAATCGCACGTCGAGCAAGTCGATTTCACGCTCGAGTTTGCGCATGACTTCATCGTTAATTTCATTCTGATTTCGCATATGGAGGATCGCCGCTCGCTGGACCGCGCGGACCTGCGCGGAAAGCTCGCGCAATCTTGTGAACTCCTCGCGATGGGCTTCCGAGCCTTCCGATTCCTCTTCTTCCAATAGCTTCAGCCGGCGGCGGTGGAAGAGCATCAATTCCTCATAAACGGCAGCATTTTCCTCGCTATCCTCTTCGCGGGCGTGCTCGAGATAGGCCATCGCCGCCTGCGCGATAGCCCGGCGCGCGTGCTCCTCTTCGCGATTCATCCCGACTGCGCCCGCAAGCCCGAGCCGGCGAATGAGCAACGGCAGCGTGAGCCCCTGGAGCACGAGCGTGACGAAGATGACGCAGAACGTCAGAAAGATCATGACGTTGCGCTGCGGAAAGGGTGAGCCGTCGGCGAGTACTACTGGCAGTGAAATAGCGGCGGCCAGAGCGATTACGCCCCGCATGCCCGTCCATCCAATCACGAAAATTGCGCGCCCACTCGGACGCGCCTCCGGCTGGTGGAACAGGCGGCGCCGGATAACATTTGCGACGAACGCGCCCGGATACATCCAGAGAATGCGCAGGAAAATCAGGACGGCGCTGAAGATCAATCCAAGAAAGACCAAGTGCCCAAGGCCCATCGTAGGGATTTCGGCAAGCACCCACGGCAATTGAAGACCGATGAGAATGAAGACGAAGCCGTTAAGCACGAATGTGAGCGTGTCCCAAACGGCATCGGAGCGGAGCCGCGCGCCGGTGGAAAGAAAGAGCGAGCTCTTGCGGCCAAGATAGAGGCCGCAAGTCACAGTCGAGAGAACGCCGGAAGATTGCGCGCCCTCGGCTGCGAGATAGGCGAGATAGGGAGCCAGCAGACTGATTGTGATCTCGATGGCCGCGTCGTCAATCTTCGATTCGAACCAGCGAATCACCTTGCCGGTCACGAGTCCGATCACGATGCTCGCGGAGATTAGATACAGCAGTCGCCCCATGCTCTCGAAAACGCCCGGCGTCCGGCCCGATACGAGCAGCCCGACCGCGAATTCGAGCGCGAGCAGGCCGCTCGCATCGTTGACCATACTCTCACCTTCGAGAAGGTCCGTGATTCGCTTCGGCAGACCGACACGGTGCGCGATGGAGGTGGCCGCGATTGCATCCGTGGTGGAAACGACCGCGCCCAGCACCAGCCCCATGCGCCAATCGAAGCCAGGCAAGATCCATTGCGATGCGACAGCCACACCGACAACCGTGAAGCCCACGAGACCGAACGCGAGCATCGAAATGCTGACGATGTTGTAGCGAAAGTCGCGCCACGAGGTGGCTGCGGCGGAGGAAAAAAGCAGCGGCGGCAGAACGACGAGGAAAATGAGATCGGGATTTAACTCAAGACGCGGCGCACGCGGGAAGAGGCTCAGCAAGAGTCCGCCGATCACAAGGATGATCGGATAGGGAGTGTGAAACTTCTTTGCAAGCGCCGCCAATGCCGCGACAAACGCCAGCAGCAGAAGAAGAATCAGCTCGGTATTGTGAATTCCAACGGCTTGCATGGGCCCGTCCCGCTATTAAAGATATCGCAGCGCCTGCTTGCAGGTCATTTGGAATCGGCGCCGCGGCCATCGATTTCATTTTCAATTCCGCACTTCGGGGTAGTAGGTGGTTGGCGCGGCTTGCGCTAAACGAAAAAAGGCTCCGATTGCTCGGAGCCTTTTTAAGGAATTAATCCTGGCGGCGACCTACGTTCCCGCGCAGTTACCCGCGCAGTATCATCGGCCCGGCAAGGCTTAACTTCCGTGTTCGGGATGGGAACGGGTGTGACCCTTGCGGTAAGACCACCAGGAAACTGGAAATCGAAACTCGAAAAAGAGTTTCGATGAGCAACCGAAGGAAGTAAGCGAACCACAAATTCCACAAGAGAATAATGCAATGTGGAAAGGATAGCTTGACTCCCCACGCGACCCTTTTGGAAAAGAACGCAATGGGAAAGTTTTATGGTCAAGCCGAACGGCCGATTAGTACGGGTCAGCTACACGCGTTACCGCGCTTCCACCTCCCGCCTATCAAAGTCGTAGTCTTCGACTGGCCTTCTTACCCCCCCGCAGGAGGGTTGGGAAACCTTATCTCGAGGCGAGCTTCTCGCTTAGATGCTTTCAGCGATTATCTCTTCCGGACTTCGCTACCGAGCGATGCCACTGGCGTGACAACTCGATCACAAGAGGTCCGTCCATCCCGGTCCTCTCGTACTAGGGACAGCTCCCCTCAAACTTCTTACGCCCACGACGGATAGGGACCGAACTGTCTCACGACGTTCTGAACCCAGCTCGCGTACCGCTTTAATAGGCGAACAGCCTAACCCTTGGGACCGACTCCAGCCCCAGGATGCGACGAGCCGACATCGAGGTGCCAAACCTTGCCGTCGCTGTGAGCGCTTGGGCAAGATAAGCCTGTTATCCCCGGGGTAGCTTTTATCCGATGAACCCTGGCCATTCCACACTGTGCCAGAGGGTCATTAGTACCTGCTTTCACACCTGCTCGAGCCGTCGCTCTCACAGTCAGGCTACCTTATGCCTTTGCACTCAATGCGCGATTTCCAACCGCGCTGAGGTAACCTTTGAACGCCTCCGTTACTCTTTGGGAGGCGACCGCCCCAGTCAAACTGCCCACCTGACAGTGTTCCAAGACCAGTTTATGGT
>JBAWGF010000203.1:0-1769 GCA_049592615.1 Candidatus Acidiferrales bacterium | reverse complement strand
TTGCAAGCCGCGCAGCGCTACGTGGCGATTACGCGTTTTACTCTCGACGCGACAATTGCACGGCATGGACTTGAGAGACACCGCGAATTGATTCTCCCACCAACATTGCCGAAGGCACGACCGCCTTTGCCCGAAACAAACAATGTGAAATCAAAAGGCTCGATGCCGCCGATGGTGCTTACCGTTGGCCGCATCGCGGCGTCCGAACGATACAAGGGCCATGATGTCATGCTCGAGGCGTGGCCCGCCGTCCTTCGCAGGGTGCCGGATGCCGTGTATTGGATCGTGGGCGGTGGCGACGACCGTCCGAGGCTCGAGTCGCGGGCGCGCGAGTTGGGTATCGCTGACTCAGTGCACTTTGCAGGTGCTGTTTCTACTGAAGAGCTCGACGTCTGCTATGATCGATGCTGCGTTTTTGCGATGCCGGCGCGGACGGAACCAAATACGCGCGTGCCGCGTGGGGAGGGCTTCGGCATTGTTTTTTTGGAAGCGATGGCACACAGCAAGCCCGTAGTGGGGCCCCGCGTAGGGGCGCCCGTCGAATTTATCCGCTCTGGCGAGCACGGCTTGCTCGTGGACCCGACCGACTCGCGCGAAGTCGCCGAGGCGCTGATAGAATTGCTCGAAGACCCGGCGCGTGCGCGCCGGATGGGTGAGGCCGGGAGGGAGTGGGTGGCGCGCGAATTCAGCTTCGACAGATTTTGTGAACGCCTGCGCGATGCATTACAGGGATAGCTAGCCAATCGAGGACGGAGGAATCAATAGGCATGCGAATTCTAGTGACCGGAGCGACCGGGTTCGTGGGTAGCCGCTTGCTTGAGCGTTTCGCCGAAATCGGCGGACACGATCTCTACTCGTTGCAACGGTATGTGACTGGGCGTTATGTCCTGGGCGCCGATCATGGCGTGAAGACTGTCTTTTGCGATTTGCGCGACCAGTTCGCTGTGAAGTGTGCGATCCGCGAGTTGCAGCCCGAAGTGGTGTTCCATCTAGCCTCTGTCAGCCCTGTGGCATACAGCTACGACCATCCGAACGAAGTCCTGGATGCGAATCTGGTGGGCACGGTGAATCTCGCCGAATCCTGCTTGCGCGAAGTGCCACACTTCAAGCACTTCCTGTTTGCTTCGACGTCTGAGACTTTCGGCAACGGCCCACTGCCCAAGACGGAAGATACACCCCAGGCGCCAAACAGCCCTTATTCCGTGAGCAAGCACGCGGCGGAGAAATATGTGCTCTACATGTGGGGCGCCTATAAGTTTCCTATGACCGTCCTGCGTCCTTTCAACACCTACGGTCGCCGCGACAACACGCACTTTCTGGTCGAGCGTATGCTTGTCCAAATGCTCCGAGGCGAAATCGTCAAGCTCGGCGACCCCACGCCCGAACGCGACCTGCTCTATATAGATGACCACGTGGATGCCTATTTGACCTGTTTTGCAAAGCCTCAAGCGAGCATCGGTGAGGTATTCAATTTCTGCACGGGCGAGAAACTAACAGTACGGGCCCTCGCGGATAAGATGCGTGCGATCACTGGCTTCCGCGGCCAAATTTTGTGGGACACGATTCCCCGCCGGCCACTCGATATTCAGGTCCTCTACGGTGACACTACAAAGGCGAAGTCCGTGCTTGGCTGGCAGGCCAAGGTGAGTCTGGACGAAGGCCTCCGTCATACCGCTGATTTCTGGCGCAAGAAACTTGCAGGCCCCGAGCGAGCTGCACGGGCAAGCACGACTTAACGATTGCAACGTCCTGCGAGCGGCGAGCCTTCT
>JBAWGF010000202.1:0-16844 GCA_049592615.1 Candidatus Acidiferrales bacterium | reverse complement strand
AGTACGACAACTGGCAGGCGAGCGGCGTTTCGGGCGAGGGCGCGCGGTCGTTCTACTATCCGCAGCAATCGCAGCAATGCGCCGACTGCCACATGCCGCTGACGAAATCGGCGGACGCGGGAAATATTCAAGGTGCCGTGCACTCGCACGCATTCCCTGCTGCGAACACGGCCTTGCCTTTTGTGAATGGCGATTCAGCGCAGATGAACGCGACGGAAACATTTCTGAAAGACAAGGACGTCAGTGTTGACATTTTTGCGATCTCGCCGGAATCGTCTGCGCAGAAAGCCAGCGAATCGAACGGCGGCGCGGCGCCTCGGACGCCTGAAATCCAAACTACATTTGCGGTGGGCGAAGAGGCGGAGATGACCGTGCCGCAGAATGCGTCGCCCGAATCGGCGACGCCGATTGCGCTGCTGACGGCGCCGCTCGATCGCACCGGCGCTACGGTGCGGCGCGGCGGGACGTATCGGCTGGACGTGGTCGTGCGAACGCGCAAGCTCGGGCACTTCTTTCCCGGCGGAACCGTGGACGCATTCGACTGCTGGCTCGAACTCACGGCCAAAGATGAAAAGGGGCAAACGATTTTTTGGAGCGGCCGCGCGGAGGACGGCGGCAAAGGGCCCGTCGATCCCGGCGCTCATTTTTACCGCTCGCTGCTGATTGATTTGCACGGGAATGCGATCAACAAACGCAATGCGTGGGCTGCGCGCGCCGTCGTGTACGTTCATCTGATACCGCCGGGCGCCGCCGATACGGTCCACTACCGGATTCAGATTCCGCAAAATGCGGGCGACACGATTCATGTCGTAGCGAAATTGAATTACCGGAAATTTTCATGGTACAACACGCAATTTTCTTTCGCGGGCGTGCAGGAATCGCCGCAAACATCGAGTGCGATGACGCCGCACTACGACGACCGGCCGGTGGCGTTCACGGGCGACCCAGTGAAAGTGCCCGGCGGAGCGAAAGGCATCCCGCCGCTCCCCATCGTCACGATGGCCGAAAATAAAATGGATTTGAAAGTCGCGCCGGGGAACGCGAAGGAACCTGCTCCAAACGTCGCATTGAATCGGGACGACTGGACGCGCTGGAACGATTACGGCATCGGGCTATTTCTTCAGGGCGACCTCGCGGGCGCTCGCGGGGCCTTCGAAAAAATCACGCAACTTGACCCGCGGAATCCGGATGGCTGGGTGAATCTGGGGCGCGTTCACGTGCAGGAAGGAAACATGGCCGCTGCACGGGAAGTTCTCACTCGGGCGCTGGAGCTGAATCCGCGCCTCGCTCGAGCGCATTTCTTTTTTGCGAGAGTGCTGCGCAATCAGAGCCAGTATGACGAGGCGATCGCGCACTTGCGCCAGGTGCTCGAGCAATATCCGCGCGACCGAGTGGTCCACGACGACGTCGGGCGCATTCTTTTTCTCGAGCGGCGTTACTCTGAAGCCGTGAAGGAATTTGAGGCCACACTGGCGATCGATCCCGAAGACCTCGAAGCCAATTACAATTTGATGCTGTGCTATACGGGCATGGGCCAGGCGGAGCGCGCCGCGGAGTTTCAGAAGCGTTATCTGCGATTCAAAGCCGATGAGGCGGCGCAGACGCTCACCGGCCCTTACCGCCGCAATCATCCGGAAGACAACCTCGAGCGCCAGCCGATTCACGAGCACGTTTCGGAAATCGCGGCGAAGCCGGCAACGCGCAAATTTGCCGTGGCCGCGCGCCGCGGAAAGGACTCCGATTGATGCCTCAGAGTCACAGGGGAAGTTGGGTCAGCACTGCGTTCTTAGGAATTCTTTCGATCACATTGGGAACTGCCGTCGGCAGCCAGCAGAAAGAAACGGCCGCTCCTGCCGGAGTCCACTTCGAAGACATCACGCGCGCGGCGGGAATTCATTTTGTGCATAACAACGGCGCGTTCGGCAAGAAGTGGCTGCCGGAAACGATGGGCTCCGGTGTGGCGTTTATTGATTACGACAACGACGGCTGGCAGGACATACTCTTTGTGAACGGCAAAGACTGGCCGGGCCACGGACAGCGACATTCGACGCTGGCGCTCTATCATAACAATCACGACGGCACATTTACCGACGTGACGCGCAAGGCGGGTCTGGCCGTCGAAATGTACGGCATGGGCGCGGCGGTGGGCGATTTTGACAACGACGGATACGACGACATCTTCATCACCGCGCTCGGGCAAAATCACCTCTTCCACAACAACGGCAACGGCACTTTCACCGATGTGACGAAGCAAGCGGGCCTCTGGGGTCCGAACGAATTCAGCACCAGCGCCGCGTGGGTGGACTACGATCACGACAGGCATCTTGATCTTGTTGTCGCGAATTACGTGCAATGGTCGCCCGAAACGGATCTCTATTGCACGCTCGACGGTAAAACGAAATCGTATTGCACGCCGGAATCCTACAAGGGTGCGTCGGTCCGCCTGTGGCACAACCGGGGCGACGGTACGTTTGAAGACGCCACGGAAAAGGCCGGGCTCAACGATTCGACGTCGAAGAGCCTCGGCATCGCAATTCTCGACGCGAATCAGGACGGCTGGCCCGACATTCTCGTGAGCAACGACACGCAGCCGAACAAGCTCTACATCAACAACGGCAACGGAAAGTTTCGAGAAAGAGGCGTTCCCTCGGGTATCGGCTACAGCGAGGACGGCGTCGCGCGCGCGGGGATGGGCGTGGACGCGGCCGATTACGACCGCTCGGGATACCCGAGCGTGCTCATCACAAATTTCTCGAATCAGATGCTTGCGCTCTATCACAACGAGCGCAACGGGCTCTTCGTTGACGAAGCGCCGAAGTCGGCGATTGGGCGGGCATCGTTGCTGACGCTGGGCTTTGGCTGTTTCTTCTTCGATTACGATCTCGACGGCTGGCCGGATATTTACGTTGCGAACGGGCACATCGAGGACGGAATCGAACGCGTTCAGCCGCGCGTGCGCTACGCCGAGCCGCCGCATCTGTTTCGCAATCTGGGCAACGGCAAGTTCGACGAAGTGACGGCTTCGGCCGGGCGGGCATTTGCGGGGCCACGTGTCGCGCGCGGCGCTGCTTACGGAGACATCAACAATGATGGCGCACTGGATATAGCCGTCGCGACGAACGGTGGGCCGTCGCTTCTCTTCCGGAACGAAGGCGCTAATAATCGCAGCCTACGCATCAAGCTCGTGGGAACCACATCGAACCGCGACGGCATCGGCGCCGTTGTGAACGTCGTTGCTGGGAGCGATACGCAATCGCAGATGCTTCGCAGCGGCTCGAGCTATCTTTCTTCGAGCGAACTGGTTTTGACTTTTGGGCTCGGAAAGCACGCGCAGGCCGACACGCTTGAAATCCGGTGGCCGAGCGGGCAAGTGGACCATGCCTCGAACATAAGTGCTGACCAAATTGTCACTGTGAAGGAAGGCGCGGGGATTGCCGGGGCAAAGCCGCTCGCGAAGCGCTGAAGATTTATCCGGAGTCGTTTCTGAGGGCTGAATGAAGCGATTGGCGCGAATTTCGATACCATTCCTTGTCCTCGCTTTTGCTCTTCTCGGCGCTACGCAGCAAAGCCAAAAGCCGAGGCCTCGTCCGGCGGCGAAACCGGCTCAAACGGCAGCGGCGGCGCGACCCGATCCGCGCGGCGAAATTGTGCGCGAAAACAATTTCGGCGTAGCGCTGATGGGACGCCAGCAATTCGAAAAGGCGCTCGGAAAATTTCAGCGGACGTGCATTCTTGACGCGCAGTCCGACGCCGGCTGCCTGAACATGGGGATTGCGCTGCTGAACATGCAGCGGTTCGATGAAGCGCGGAAAGTGCTGGCCAAGGCGGCCGAGCGCGATCCGAAGAATCCGCGCACGTGGTTCAATCTCGGACTGCTCGAGAAAGCCGCGGGCCAAGCAGCAGCCGCCGTCGAGGATTTCCAGAAGACCGCAGCGCTCGATTCAAATGATGCGGACACGCAATATTTTATCGGGCTTCTCTACTCGCAGCAGCAGCAATACGACAAGGCGATTGCGGCATTCTCGAGCGCGCTCAAGGTGAATTCGTTTCACGTTTCGGCTGAATTCGGTCTCGCGCAAGCGCTCCTGCGGACAGGCGACTCCGCCCACGCGAAGGAACACCTCGATCGCTTCCAGCACTTGACTGCCGAAAAGCTGGGCAAACCGATCAGCTTCATTTACGGCGAGCAGGGAAAATATTCGCTGGCAGAGAAGATGTCTCCGGCGCCTGAGCCCGTGCCGCCGGCGATTCCCGTTCACTACGTCAACGTCACTTCGCTTTCCGGATTGCCTACGCAGCCGGCTGCTCCATCCGCCGCGGCACCGAAAAAGCAGGTTCAGCCGCCGGGAAGCAAACGCCCGGCAGTGGTGGTGGGAAAAGTGGCGACGGCTTCGAAGCCCGTGGCGCACTCGCTCGCAGATTTCATTGGCAGCGGCGCGTGCGTCTTCGATTACGACGGCGACGGCAGGCCCGACATTTTTCTCGTGGACGCCGATGGAAAGGGCAATGCCGGGCTTTTTCGAAATGCGGGCAGCGGAAAATTTGTGAACTTGACGAAAGCGGCTCAGGTTGAATTTCACGGCCAGGGGATGGGCTGCGCGGTGGGCGACTATGACAATGACGGGCGCCCGGATCTCGCGATCAGCTCAAACGGTGGGGTCGCGTTGTTTCACAATGAAGGTAAGGGCGCGTTCAAAGATGTGACTGATGCGGCTGGAATTCACACCGAGGGATTGTCGCTCGGCCTGACTTTCCTCGATTACGATCACGATGGCGATCTCGACCTCTACGTCGCGCGGTTCAAGGATTCCCCGATTGGCAATCCGGCGCAGCCATTCACAATCTCGGATGGCGGAGCGCTGCCCTCCGGCAATGTCCTTTGGCGCAACAATGGAAATGGAACATTCACAGATTGGACGAAGGAATCGGCGCTTGCAGGCGCGGGGTTGAGCGTGGGAGCGATCGGCAGCGATCTCAACAACGATCGCGCCATAGATTTTGTCGTCACCGGATGGCAGAAATCTCCGGCTGTATTTCTTAATCCGCGTGAAGGCGAATTTCGCCCCGCGAATCCATGGGCGGAAGATATGCCGGGGCCCACGGCGGGAGTCGTGGCGCTTGATTTCAACAAGGACGGGTGGATGGACCTCGCTTTCACACACTGGAGCGAGCCGGGGCTGAGCCTGTGGCGAAACGTGGATGGAAAATCCTTCGAGCGCGTCAAACTGCCGGAAATTCTATGGATGCGCGGGTGGGGAGTTGCGGCGCTCGATTACGACAACGACGGCTGGATTGACATTCTTGCAGCCGGCGAGAATTTCGCGGGCGAGGGCCGCATCGTTCTCCTGCGCAACGAAGGGCCGGCGGGGTTTCGCGACGTCACGGCAGAAACGGGCCTCGACAAAGTGATCCTCCAAAATCCGCGCGGCGTCATTGCGTTTGATTCGACGGGCGATGGATCGGCCGATCTGTTGATCACGCAAAATCATTTGCCGCCAGTCCTGCTGAAAAATGTCGGCGGGAACAAGAACCACTGGCTGAGTCTTGCGTTCAAGGGCGAGCACGATAACAAGAGCGGCATTGGAACCAAGGTCGAGCTTTCTGCGGGCGCGCTGCAACAGAAGTGGGAAGTCGCGGGGGCTTCGGGCTATCTCGGACAGGGGCCGACGGAAATTCTTGCGGGACTCGGAGCCGAGCGCGGAGCCGACGTCGTCCGGTTACTGTGGCCGACGGGCGTCTTGCAGGACGAAATCGAAATTCCGGCGGGCAAGCCCGACCTCGTGGCTGAAATCGATCGCCGCGGCAGTTCCTGCCCCATCGTCTTCGTGTGGGATGGCCAGCGGTTCGAGTTTCTCGCCGACATGGTCGGCCCTGGAATTGTGGGCCACTGGACCGGTCCGAACCAGCGCAACGTTCCGGATCCGGACGAGTATTTCAAGGTTGCCGGATCGCAGGTGCAAATCCACGAGGGACGAATCAGATTCCGGATGGTCGAGCCGATGGAAGAGCTGGACTACCTTGACCAGGCGCGGCTCGTCGCAGTGGATCATCCGGCAGACGTTGAGGTGTATCCCAACGAATATTTCGCGAGCAACCCGCCATTCCCGAAATTCAAAGTAATTGCGACCCGCGAGGCGCGCGCTCCGGCCGGGGCCTGGGATGACGCGGGGCGTAACGTGTTGCCACTGCTTCTTGCGCGCGATCGAAAGTATGCGACTGATTTTCCAAGCGCGCCATATCAGGGCTTTGCCGGAATGCACACGCTCGAGCTCGACCTCGGGCCGTGGGATTCGACGCGGCCCTTGCGGCTGCTGATGGACGGGTTCACCGATTACTTTTCCGCAAATTCGATGTACGCAGCGTGGCAGGCGGGGATCGAGCCCATTGCGCCGTTCGTCGAAGCGCAGGACGGCTCGGGCAAGTGGGTCCGCGTGATGGACGACATGGGATTCCCTGCCGGACTTGCGCGGACCATGGTCGCCGACCTGACGGGAAAGCTGGCACCGGGAACGCGGTTCATCCGCATCAAGACGAACTTGATCGTGTATTGGGACCGCATTCGCGTGGACAATTCCCCGGCGGACATTTCGTTTCGCACGACAGAGGTTCCGCTGGCCAATGCGCGGCTGCAATTCCGCGGATATCCGCGCGTCGTTGAACACGATCCGCGGAACGATTTGACCTATGTCTATGAAGACGTCAGCCTGACCGGGCCTTACACGCGGCAAACCGGGAACTATACGCGGTACGGCGACGTGACGGATTTGGTGCGCGCGTCGGATGATGAGTACGTGATCTACGGTTCGGGCGACGAAATCGCGGTGGAGTTCGACGCGACGCATTTGCCCGATCTGCCGGCGGGCTGGACGCGCGATTATTTCTTCTACGCCGACGGCTTCGCCAAGGACATGGATTTTTATGCGGCGCACGGCGATACCGTTTCGCCGCTGCCGTTCCACACGCTTGTGCCGTATCCATATCCTGCGGGGATCAGGTATCCCAGCGACGAGCGGCATTTGAAATATCAGCTCGAGTACAACACACGCGGCGTCGCCGGTCCCGCCGGAGACAGTTTCCGTTTCGAGTATCCGAAGCCGTAGCGCCACTTGCCGTCGGGCCGGGTATCTGGTTCACTTGATTGCTGTACGGCAGCGTGCTAATTTCGGAGTTCCAAAAAGAATCATCACTTTTCACCGAACGATGCCGTCGTCCAACTCTATCGAGCCAACTTCGACTGGTACGAAGCGTGACGCGCACCCCGCGGCGCACGCTCGCGACCTCGTTTTTTGGCGAGTGGAAGGCAGCCTGCTGAATTTGACGGCGGTGCGTCCGGTCGGATTCTTCGCGTGGAATGCACAGAGCTTCCTCCAGCGCTGGGCGCGCCGCGGAGCGATGGGCGTGCTGGCAATCGCACGGCCGTTCCTTTACGCCACGCACCGTGGCTTTGCCACGCGTCTGCTGCATACGGTTCTGCGAGGAGTGAGCCGCGACCGACTCGACCTTCTCGGCGAAGAATTCTTTCAATACTTTCTCAAGCCGCGGCTCAAAGAGCGCGGCGTCGAGGAACTGAAGCAAGCCATGGCGGCGGGCGGCGAGGTCGTGCTGGTGAGCCAGGGCCTCGATCACATCATGCGGCCGCTCGCGAAGCATCTGGGCGTTGACCGGATTCTTTGCAACCGGCTCGACTTTCGCGACGGCATTGCAACCGGCCGCTTGCTCGATCCGGTGATTCGCCCGCGAGGCGGTCTAGCGAAGATCACGGGGCGGCAACCCGACGGAAGAGTGACGCGGGAACAATTGCTGCGAACTCTGGGCTTTAGGAGACATCCCGAGATTCTCGACGATGCGATCGAATCGTCGCGCAAGCCGCCGGTGAAGGTGAGTTTGCCGGTTGTCCACTTTGAATCGCGCGATGGTGCAGCGCGTTTTTCGGTTCGCGATGCGCTGCGCGGAAAACAGATTCTGCTCATCGGAGCAACGGGATTCATCGGCAAGGTCTGGCTCTCGAATTTGCTGACGGATCTTCCCGAAGCCGGGCGAGTTTGTCTATTGGTGCGTTCCAACCGCTCAACGACGGCGCTCGAGCGATTTCAGCGCGTGGTCGAAGAGTCACCCGTGTTCGAGCGTCTTGCGGAGCGCCACGGCGAACGCTTCGCGGATTTTCTTTGCGAGCGCGTGGAAGTGGTCGAGGGCGACGTGAGCAAGCCGGGCCTTGGACTTGCACCCGAAGTGAGGCAGCGGCTGGAGCGTTCGGTGGATGTGGTGATCAACAGCTCCGGACTGACCGACTTCAACCCCGACCTGCGCGAGGCGCTGCCGACAAATGTTCGCGCGACCTCCAATGTGCTGGACTTTATACGCGGTTCGCATCACGCCGCGCTGTTGCATCTTTCGACTTGCTACGTGATCGGCCGCCGGGACGGCCGGATCCACGAAGAGCTCCCGAAGAATTACACGCCCATCGGCCTCGCGAACTTCGACGCGGAGAAGGAGTGGGAGTCTCTCGAAGCGCTAATTCGCGAAATCGAAGCGCGCGCGGAGTCACCCGAGGTCACTCAAGAACTGCGGCGACAAGCGCTCGCGAAAGAACATGCGGCGAAGGACTTGAGCGGCGCGGCGCTCGAAAATCAGATTCGCAAGAACCGCGTGCGCTGGCTCCGGCACACGCTGACCGAAGCGGGCACGCGGCGAGCGAAGGAACTCGGCTGGCCCAACACGTACACATTTACAAAAAGCATCAGCGAATCGCTGATTCGGAATTTCCTCGACCGAACCCCCGGCACCGCAATCGCAGTCGTACGGCCCGCCATCGTCGAGACATCCGTCGAGAGGCCGTTTGCCGGCTGGAACGAAGGCGTCAACACTTCGGCTTCGCTTTCGTACTTGCTCGGAACGTTTTTCCGGCAGCTTCCGACGAACGAGAGGAAGTGCCTTGATCTCATCCCGGTTGATTTGGTGTGCCGCGGAATGACGCTGATCGCCGCCGCGCTCGTCGCTCGCCGCCACGCGCGGGTCTATCAGCTCGCGACATCGGTGTCGAACCCGTGCGACATGGGGCGCTCGATTGAACTGACGGGGCTTGGCCACCGGAAGTTTTATCGCGCGCAAAACGGGTTGCATCACAGGCTGCGCTTGAAATTTGACGCGATCCCGGTTTCAAAGTCGCGCTACGAAACGCTTTCGGCGCCGGCGCAAAAGGCGATCGTGCAAGCAATCAACCGGAGCGTCGAACCGATATTCGACCGGCCGCCACTGGCGCGCCGGGAGCGCGAGCTTGAAAAAGTGATCAAGTTGATCGCGCTGTTTGAGCCGTTCATCCTGCACAACGACCATGTGTTTGAGGCGGCGAACGTCGAACGGTTGAGCGCGGCCCTGCCGCCGGAGGAGCGCGCCGAGCTGGGCTACGACGCCCGCTCGATCGATTGGTGGGACTACTGGATTAACGTGCACATTCCGGCGCTGCGAAAGTGGTGCTATCCTCTCATCGAGGGCCGTCAGCCCGAGGCTCGTCCCCGGCGCAATTTTCCCCTCGCGGCGCGTTCCGAAGCGAACGCCGCGGGAGCGGCGGGAACGACTCCGGCTTCGACGCTCTGACATCCGATCACCGTGGCCATCCTCCTGACCGGATCAACCGGCTACATCGGCGCCCATATCGCGTCCAATCTGCTGGCGGACCATTCTCAGCCGCTGAACCTGCTGATCCGCGGGAGCGACACGCAGGAAGCGCGCAGCCGTCTGTGGCGTTCGCTCCAACTGCACATGGATTTTCCCCGATTCGAGACATTCCTGAATTCGCGCATCCAGATTTTTCTCGGGGATTTGACCGGGACGCGGTTCGGGCTCGCGGACGACGACTACGCCCGGCTGGTGCGCACGACCGATTCCGTGATTCACTGCGCCGCTTCGCTGAATCGCAAATCGGAAAAGAGCTGCCTGAACGTCAACCTGCGCGGAACGCTCGAGGTGGTCCAACTTGCGATGCGCGCGCGGGACAACCATGGATTGCGGCGATTCAGCCACGTCAGCACCGTCGCCGTGGCCGGGCACCGCGCCAATGAAGTTATTTCCGAAGATACCGCGATCGACTGGAACCGTTCCGATTACGATCCGTATGCACGGACGAAGAAATTCTGCGAGCACATGGTCCGCGAGCTGCTCCATGACGTTCCGCGGACGATTTTCCGTCCGAGCATCGTCTTGGGCGATAGCCGCCGGCCGGAGACAAACCAATTCGACATGGTGCGCGCGTTTGTTTTTCTCGCGGCGCTGCCAGCGCTTCCCTTTCGCGCGACGGATCAAATCGACATCGTTCCGGTGGATTTCGTCGCCGACGCCGTGGCGACGCTTCACCAGAAAGAAAAACCCTTGCACGAGATCTATCATCTTTCTTCGGGGCGAGGTTCCGAGACGTTCGCGGAATTGACGGAGGCGCTGGCGCGCACGCAAGGGGCACGCGCGCCGATTTTTATCCCGGAACTCGAACGGCCTTCGTCGAAAGTGGTGGACGCATTGGCCGGCCGCGCGGGAAAAATCGGCGGACTGGCAACGCTGCTGAAGGTTTTTCTGCCTTACCTCGTTTGGAACACGGTTTTCGACAACACGCGTGCGGTCGAGGAAATGGGGCGCCGTCCGGCACCGTTTTCGCAGTACTGCGTTCCGCTATTGCGATTCAGCCGTGAAAGTAACTTCGCGTACAAGTACCGCGACTGGCCCACGGCGACTCCGGACGCGAAATCACCGCGCGCAAGTGCAGCGCAGGACTCCCGCCCATGATGGATTACGTTCTCGAGGCCTGGGTGAGCGGGCTCATCGAGCTGAACAAGTTCGAATGGATGCTCGGCGCGGGCAAGCCGTGGAAGCCCGGAACAAAGCTGAAGCTGCTGCTGGCCGAATATACCGGCGCGCGAAACACGGGTTCCGATGTTCGCGTGGAAGAAATCCTGCGGCAGTTCCGGCGCATTCTGGGGCCTGAAAATATTTCGATCAGCGCGATGACGCAGAGTTTCGACTGCACGCGCGGATATTACGGCGACGCACAACAGGTTCACCTGCCCGATGTGTTCCCGCCGTTTCTTCACTCCGAGGTGAAAAAACATGACGGAGTCGTGGCGTGCGAGGGCTCGATGTTCAAGAGCAAATTTGCCAACGCGCTCACGACAATGATGATCGGCGCGCTCGGCATTGCCGCAGCGCAAAACAAGCTCAGCATCGGGTACGGCGCCGAAGCAGGCGCGATGGACCCGGTGCTGCAAAAAATGTGCAAGCGGTTTTGCCGCGATTCGCTGGTCATTACACGAAATGTCGAATCGCAGACGGTTCTCAGCAAGCTGGGGGTGCCGACCGAGCTCGGCACCGATACGGCCTGGACATTCGAGCCGCGCGGGCCTGAATTCGGGCGCAAGGCGCTGCATGACGCAGGCTGGGACGGCACGACGCCAGTGCTGGCGGTATGCCCGATCAATCCGTTCTGGTGGCCGGTCAAAGCGTCGCTCGGAAAATGGATCGCGTATTCGGTTGCAGGGGCCTATAAGAAGAGTTACTACCGGACGATTTATTTTCATCGCTCGGGACGGGACGTCGACGCGGCCTACGAAAAATATCTTTCGGCGTTTGCCGGGGCCATCGCAAAGATCAAAAAAACGCGCCCGGTGTTTCCGATCCTCGTTGCGATGGAAATGCTCGACCGGGACGCATGCGCGCGCGTAGCGGAGAAAATGGGCGGCGCGCCGATATTTTCCTCCGATCGCTATGACATGTACGAGCTGGTCAGCATCCTGCGCGTTTGCGATCGCATGATTTCCTCGCGCTACCACGCAATCGTTACATCGATGCCCGGGGGCGTCCCTTCGGCGGGAGTGACCATGGACGAGCGCATCAAGAACTTGATGCACGAACGTGGCCACCAGCATATCCTGATGCGAGTGGACGACGCTGACCTCGAAGACAAGATCATCGAGGCGGCGCGCACACTGGACTCCGAGCGCGATGAAATCCGCGATGCGATGAGCCGTACGGTTGCGCGCAATTTGCAGCTCATGGCGCGGATGGGAATGTACTTCGAAGAGCAAGTCGCGCGACGCTACCCGGAGTTCCCTGTTCGCACCGGCGTGCTTGGCTGGGAAGATTATCTCCCGCCGCTGAGTCCGATCCTGCGGCAGCTTCTTGAAACCCACGAATCAGCGATGGCGCACCGCGGCTGAACCGAAGAGGAATTATGTGGCGGAAAACAATGATCGAGAAACAATTCGGCGCCGAATCGAGCTTCCGGTGGCGCGGAAACGAAATCACGCGCTTTGAAGGGCTGAGCGACGCCGTATTCGCGTTTGCCATCACGCTCCTCATCGTCTCGCTCGAAGTTCCCAAGACATTCACGGAGCTTGTCACCGGATTGCGGGGCTTTGCCGCGTTTGCCGTGTGTTTTCTGCTGCTGATGACCGTTTGGTTCCAGCAGTACACTTTCTTTCGCCGCTACGGCCTGCAGGACACCCTCACGCTCACGCTGAATTCAGTTTTGCTATTTGTCATCCTCTTTTACATTTACCCCCTGAAATTTCTCTTCACACTTTTGTTCAATATCTGGATGGGAATTCCTCCGGAAGTTCATCTTGCGGATGGCACGGTGCGCGCCGTGATCGAGCAAAGCCAGTTGCCGTCGTTAATGATCATCTACAGCGCCGGATACCTCGCCGTTTCCCTTGTCTTCACAATGTTGTTCTGGCACGCGAACCGGCTACGCATCGAGCTCGATCTAAACCCTCTGGAACGATTGGGTACGCGCTGGAGCATCGTGAATTCGCTTGTGGGAGTGGCCGCAGGCGTGAGTTCGATCCTGATCGCGACACTCGGAGGCATCGGGCACGCTGGCGCGGCCGGATGGATCTACCCGGTAATTCTTGGGCCGGGTTTTACCATTACAGGCACGTGGCAGGGGCGGCAGAGACATCGTTATTCGGAAAAGAAGGCAGCGGCGTAATCTCCGTGACATTTCTCGAATCGATTTTCGAGCGGCTCCAGCAAGCGGCCAGCGGGCCTGTAATTCGCGAAGTTCGCGGCGGGAAAATCAATTCGTTCACGGGCGGCGAATTTCTCGCGATGGTGCAGCAGGCACGGACGTTTCTCGCCGCGCGCGGGCTCAAGAAAGGCGATCGCTGCGCGCTGCTCGCATCAAACAGTACTCGATGGGTCGCGCTCGATCTGGCGATGATGGCTGAAGGAATTATCGCCGTGCCTCTCTACGCGCGGCAAGCGCCAGTGGAGCTGGTCGGCATGATGAAGGATTCGTCGCCTGCGCGAATCTGTTGTTCGGATGCGGTGCTCGCCGCCGAGATTCAGAAGGCGTGGCCTGCCGCACCCAAGATTTCGCTGCTCGACAGTGTTTTCACGGGCGAGGACTTTGCACCGGTCCCGCCCTACCGTCATACCGATTCCGACGCGGTGACGATCATTTACACATCCGGGACTTCGGGTGAGCCGAAGGGCGTCGTACTGAATGCGGCGAACATCAACTACATGCTTCAGTGCACGGACGCACGGCTTGACCATCTGATGGGCCCGCGCCTTGGGCCGGATCGGATTTTTCACTATCTTCCCTTCTGCTTTGCGGCGTCGTGGATCCTCCTTCTCACGGCTCTCGGGCGCAATAGCGTTGTAACACTTTCGACCGATCTTTCGAACCTGGCAGAAGAATTGAAAATCGCCGAGCCCGATTATTTCCTGAACGTTCCGGCACTGCTCGAAAGAGTGCGCCGGCGAATTGAAGAGACAATTCAGCAGCGCGGCGGATTTGCGGCGCAAATATTTTTGCGCGCTCAGCAGGCGTACTTGCGCCAGCACAACAAGGAGAGCCGCGGTCTTGATTTTCTCTGGCTCTCGCTTGCAAGCTCGATGATTTTTCCGGCGATTCGCAAAGGCATCGGCGTCAATTTGAAAGCGCTGATTTGCGGCTCGGCGCCTCTCGCGGTCAATACGCAGCTTTTCTTCGCGATGGTGGGAATTCCCGTGCTGCAAGGGTACGGGCTGACCGAAACCACCGGAATCTGCACACTGGACGATCCGAAGCACATCGAGCCCGGCCGAGTGGGCCCGGCGATTCCCGGAATCGAAATGACCGTTGGAGACAATGGCGAAATCCTGGTGCGCGGGCCCAACATTTTCCCCGGTTACTGGCAGCGTCCCGCCGAAACGGCAAAAGTGCTCGAAGGCGGGTGGTTCCACACGGGCGATCAAGGCGATGTGGACGCCGCAGGAAACTGGCGAATTACCGGACGACTGAAGAATTTGATCATTCTCAACTCAGGACACAATGTAGCGCCGGAGCCGCTCGAAGAAGCGCTCGCGAGAGATCTGCCGCAAGCGCAGCAAGTGGTGCTGCTGGGCAATCAACGGAGTTTTCTCGCGGCGCTCGTGACGGCGGGCTCTGCCAACGGATTGAAGGAATCGCAAATCCAGTCCGCCGTGGATACGATGAACACCGGCCTGCCCCATTACAAGCAGATTCGCGCTTTTCACGTTGTGCCCGAGCCGTTCACCATTGAAAATGGCCTGCTGACGGCGAACGGCAAGCTCAAGCGCGATGCGATTGCCGCGCATTTCGCCGCAGAGATCGAACGGCTCTACCAAAAAGGAACGGCATGAATAGTTTTCGCGGAACAACGCTTTCGTGGCAGGTTTCGGACGGCACGATCGAGCTCATGCTCGACCGCACGCCTTGCAACGAAATCGGCGTGGCCATGCTTGCGGAGCTCGAGCAATTCGTCGCAGCGCTCGGCGCGTTGCAAGAAGATGCTCATGCTTTGATCATTTCCAGCGCACGCAAGGAAGGGTTTTGCGCCGGCGCCGATTTGCGCGAGCTGTACCGGGAGTCGCAGGCGCTGGCGAAGGGCAAGCGCCTTTCGCGTTTACGCGATTTTCTCGAACGCATTCACCGCGTGATGAACGCGCTCGATGCGACGCCGCTCACGACGATTGCGGCCGTTCATGGCGTCGCATTCGGAGGCGGATTTGAACTCGCGCTCACTTGCGATCTGATAATCGCGGACAAGATGGCGCGATTCTGTTTTCCGGAGCTGCGCCTGGGGCTGATCCCCGGGTTCGGAGGCATTCCGCGGTTGAAGCGCGACTTGGGAAACGCCGTCGTGCGCGATCTTCTCTTGACCGGACGCAGCATCAACGCTGCGAAAGCGCAGTCGGTGGGACTCGTGAGCCAGGTGGCGGCCGAGGGCGACGTGCTTCGCGTGGCTCGTGCGACGGCGGCACAATTGCAGAAATTCGATCGCGCGACGGCCGTGGCCGCGAAGCGTTTCATCAAGCCGATTCCGCACGACGAATTGCGCCGCGAAATCGAAATCTTCTGCGATCTGTTCACGCGGCCGGCAGTCGAGGCCGGGTTGCGGAAGTTCGTTGAAAGCACGGACGCTTTGCCCTATCTTCCTTAGTCTCATTCATGACCGCGCCGCAAATATTGAGGGAGGCGAAGTGAATCACAATCGAATTGTGAAAATTGTCCTGTCTGGATTGCTGATGGCAGCCTGCGGCAGAGCCGGTGCGCAAAGCCGCAAAATCGAACTTGCCGACTTCCAAAAATTGGTGCGTGTTTCCGATCCACAGATATCGCCCGACGGAAAATCCATTGTTGCCGTTGTATCGCGCGTGAACTGGGATGAGGATCGCCGCGACAGCTCACTCCTGATCGTGGAAATCGCGACGGGGGCCCAGCGCAACCTGACGAATGTTCACAAGGGACTGGGCTCTCCGAAGTGGTCCCCTTCCGGTGATCGGATCGCGTATCTCGCCACAGTGGGAGTGGGCAAAGAAGCCGAAGAACAGATTCACGTTCTTCCCATGAACGGCGGCGAGGCCCGCCAGATTACGACAGCATCGCGCGGCGTGGAGCAATTTGCGTGGCGGCCGAATGGGTCCGACATCGCTTTTGTGTCGCCGGACGAGCCGGCCAACAAAAAAGAAATCGAGAAGCACAATGACGCGTTCGAAGTCGGCGACAACGATTTTCTTGCGACTGCGGCACCCACGGCGTCGCACATCTGGCTTGTTTCCGCCGATGGCGGAACCGCCACTCGACTGACTTCCGGGACTTGGAGCTTGACGAAAAGCGCGCCGCCTTCGCCACCCTCCTCGCCGCTCTCCTGGTCGCCCGACGGAAAACAAATTGCGTTCGCGCGGCAGGCCGATCCGCACTACGGAGACTCGGACCAGACCGTCGTTGCGATTCTCGATGTCGCGAGCGGCGAGATCCGGCAACTGACGAAGCGGACGTCGTATGAAGGATTCGGACTCTTTTCGCCCGATGGATCGAAGATCGCATACTGGTTTCCGCGAGACGGCGATCCAAACAACGAAACTGAAATCTATGTCGCATCTTCCTCCGGAGGCGAAGGCACGGACCTGACGCGCGCCATCGACCGCGACATCCAGCGCGCCATTTGGATGCCGGACGGAAAATCGCTTCTCGTAAGCGGCCATGACGGAACCAGGACGGCGATGTGGATTCAGCCGCTCGCCGGCCCGGCGAAGAAACTGGACCTCGGGGATGCAAATCCTGCGTGGATATTCTGGGTGGATGCGTTTGTCGGCAACAACGGCGCAATCGCGTTCACCGGCAGCACGCCAACGCACCCGAGCGAACTTTATTACATCGCGTCAGCGGATGCGAAGGCTCGCCGGCTGACCGATTTCAACCATGAGATTGCTGCGCTCGATCTGGCCCGCACGGAGACTTTCAAATGGCAGGGGCCGGACAAATTTGCCGAGGACGGAATCGTGCTGCATCCGCCGGGGTTCGATCGCAGCAAGAAATATCCGCTCGTAGTTTACATCCACGGTGGCCC
>JBAWGF010000201.1:0-1667 GCA_049592615.1 Candidatus Acidiferrales bacterium | reverse complement strand
CTCTACTACGGCGACACCCGCCTGGACCACTCGGCCATCCCAGGGGGGTGACAGATTCATGTTGCCGTTAGGGTGACAAATTCATGTTGCTACAACAGCGTGCTTTTCCATAGTGTGCGAAGTACTTAGCACGTAGGTGCGGCGGGCTGAAGCGTTTTAGGCGTGGCAGGGGATCATCCGTGTGGGCCTATTTTCGGGCGATGCTGACCCTTGCTTCCCGCAGCTCCGGTCGATCGGCCGTGGGGTTCGAAATCTCAACGAGCTTGGCAAAAAACTCCCGGGATTCCGCTGCGTTCCCGGCAAAGTTGGCGGCGCGCGCTGCGCCATACAGCGCATCGAACCGATTCGGCGATTCCTTCAGGGCAGCCTTGTATTCCACGAGAGCATCGGCTGGCCGCCGAAGCTCAACCAGCATGTCGGCCATCATTTCGCGGGCCGGAATGGCGAGGCCCTCGATGCGCTCCGTCTCCTGGCGCTCGGCAGCGCCGCGCATAATTTTCAGCGCCTCGTCGGACTTGCCTTCCGCGAACGCAAGCCACGCTTCCGCTTCGCGGAGGTCAACTGGTTTACCGGCAGGAACCTCGTTGCCCTTGCGCTTTTCGGATTCTTCCCTGCTGGCAACAATCTCTCTTAGCTTTTCCGTGGCTTTTCGCGCGCCCTCCACGTCACCGATGCGTGCGGCGCCGATCGCGCGCGCCCAGTACGTCGTGTCTTGCCATGTAAGCCGAATCGTTGGGACCGGCAATCCAGCTGCTTCCTTCCAGCGATGCAATTCCAGCGCGTTTCTCGCCGCGAAAATGGATTGGAAGTCCGCCAGGTCTTCCTCGCTGATGCCGGGCACATTCTTTACTTCCTCAACGAGATGTCGAGCCTTCGACTCCTGACCAGTCTGAAGGTATGCATAGTCGAGAAAATCCAGTGCGTGAGTCTCGTAGTGCGATTCGGACATGTGCATTTCGCCGGCCTTGGCCGCGGCCGCTGCGGCGGAGAGGTTCGAATCGATGGATTCCTGCCACAGGCCCAGCCGGTTGAAGATGTGCGCCGGCATGTGCAATGCGTGCGAGGAATCGGGAGCAATCCTGGCGTAGCGCCGCGCGGCCTCAAGGCCCTGTGGAGCAAGCTCCGGGGTGTCGGCAGCGTGAATTAGATAGTGTGCCACGCCGGGATGCTCGGGATGTTCTTTGAGAAGAGGATTGAGGATGGCGATCGCTTTTTCGCGGTCCGGCAAATCCGCGTCGCCCGGTTTTGCGAGCGTCAAGAGCGACAATGCGTAGAAAGCCCCGGCATCCACGTCATTCGGAAAATCCCGATAAAGCTTTTCGAGCGCCGCCGAATAGGTTTGCGCGCGCTCGCGGTGACTCAGCTTCGGGTCGTCCTGATAAAGCACCGCGGCGGCAGCGATGTACTCGCGTTCCCGCGCCGTCGGGGCGCCCAGTTTCTGCACCTGCTCCAGATAACCGCGCGCTTCTGCGATGGTTCCCGGAGCCGGAAAATACCAGAGCTGCTCGTAGAGCGCCGTGGCCTTGCCCCATTGCGCCATCGCGCATTGAGGATCCTGTTTCGCAGCGTCCGCGAATGTCTGTTCCGACTGCATATATTGAAATGAGTGCAGCAAAGCGACGCCCTTTGTGATGGTGGCCTGCGCTTGAGGAGAGCAGGACGTGGGG
>JBAWGF010000200.1:0-4550 GCA_049592615.1 Candidatus Acidiferrales bacterium | reverse complement strand
CGCTCGCGAAGCGCGGACCCGCCAGCTCGGGGTTCACGCGATGCACGATGTGCTCGGCGGTCGCGTAGTCGCGCACGCAGACGGGCCAGCGGGCGGTTTGGTCATTTGGCGCGAAGGAAATCCTGCTCAGCGAAGCGGCAAGAGCCTGGACCTTTTCCGGGCTTCTGGACGTGAGCGAGAAAATCAAGATGTGGCAGCGGATTTCCGTCGCAAACACCGAATAGTAGAGTGCATCCCCGTGGTAGTCGAGACGAGCGAACGAATGGCCTGCAATTTCGACGGCCACCGGCGCAGCGGACGCGGTCAAGCTCGGATCGAGATGCTGCTCCATCTGGATGAGAAAATCCATTTCGCCTTTGATCGGCGGAGAAGAAAAAAACATGTCCTGAGCAGCAAATAGCATTGTGGCAGTCAATTCGCCTTCGGGCTTGAGTGCGACGAGCGAGTAGAAACCGGAAACTGATGGCGGCGGACCTTTCAAGTCGTCGGACCAACCGGCGGGCAGCGCATACCTAAGGCCAAAGTAATCGTTGCTGTAGGCGCCGCTCTTGACGGCGCCGTCTTCGGGATCGGGATAGGCTCTGGTCGAACCGATACCGGCTGCGGAAAATGAGGAGAGAAACAGGAGCGAGATTGCGCAGAGGGCAAAGATTTGGGTGAGATTTCGCGCAAAAAAAGGCCCGGTTCTGGTGACGATTAGAAAAAATGAAGTTCTTTGTTTACAGTCATTTGGACTCATTTCTAATCGCCCATGCTGACGATTAGAATCGCGCAGTTCTATGGCTCTCACTTCGTATTCTGTTTGCGAGTTCTTCTGCTCAAACATTCTTCCGAGTTCAACATCCTTCCGGTCTGCCGTCGGCAGATCCTCAAATGAGGCTAGCAGAAAAGGCGAAGGGGGATAAGTGTCCAAAGGTGCAGAAATGGGGTAAAGGGAGGACAGGTTGGGGTGGGGGCCCGGCCTGAATGCATGCTGCGGGTGACCCTGCGCAAAGGCCGCTTCGTGACGTCTTGCTAATGTAGGAGCTGAAGCTCCGACCCCTTCAGGTGCATTCGGGAGATGAATTCTAGAGGACGGACAACTCAGCCATGTGACCAACTCCTGATAAAGAGGAATACCGGCCACATAAGTGACCTCTTGTGCGGTGAGCGCGTTAAGCGGGCGTTGGGTCCAATTAGCCGGTGGCAGGCGCTGTATGCAGCAGGTACGCACCTGCGTTCCGTTCGTTGACTTGCTTCGGCGCACGGCCTAAGCTATGCGCCACTCATGCCGGACCCTCAGTCGCCGATCGGTCGTACCGTCTCTCACTACCGCGTCATCGAAAAGCTCGGTGGCGGGGGCATGGGGGTCGTCTACAAAGCAGAAGACACCGAACTCGGCCGCTTCGTTGCTCTGAAATTTCTCCCAGACGACGTCGCGCGCGACCCGCAAGCCCTCGAACGTTTCCGTCGCGAGGCCCGCGCAGCTTCGGCGCTGAATCATCCCAACATCTGCACGATCTACGAAATTGGGCAGGGTCAGGATCAGCCTTTCATCGCAATGGAATTCCTGGATGGTGTGACCTTGAAGCACATTGTGACCTCCAAACCGATGCCGCTCGATCGTCTGCTCGAAGTAGCCATCGAAGTCGCCGACGGTCTCGACGCCGCACACTCCGAAGGCATCGTTCATCGCGACATCAAGCCGGCGAATATTTTTGTCACCAGGCGCGGCCACGCCAAAATCCTCGACTTCGGCCTGGCGAAGCTCACGCCAGTTGAAACGCGCAAGATCGCGGAAACCGCCGGCGTCTCGACGCTCGCAACCGCAGGCGTCGCTCCCGAATATCTGACAAGCCCGGGCACTGCTCTCGGCACCGTCGCGTATATGTCTCCCGAGCAAGTACGCGCCAGGGAACTTGATGCGCGTTCGGACATTTTTTCCTTCGGCGTCGTGCTGTACGAAATGGCCACGGGCTTGTTGCCGTTCCGGGGCGAAAGTTCCGGCGTAATCACGGAAGCGATTCTGAATCGCGTTCCGGTTGCGCCGGTGCGGTTGAATCCGGAAATTCCCGCGGAGCTCGAGCACATCATCAACAAGGCGTTGGAGAAGGACCCGAAGCTTAGGTATCAGCACGCTTCCGACATGCGAACGGATCTGCAGCGGCTGAAACGCGATTCCGATTCGGGCAAGTCAGCGTCATTCGTCCAGCAATCATCTGACGAATCCGCCGCCACAAATGTGGATTCCTCCTCCCGCCACCCTGCGGATCGGGCTGAGAGCGCAGCGGGAGTTCAGCTGCAAAGCCAGGCGGCGCATGGTTCTGGCAGTGCTGTCGTCGAAGCGGCGAAGCACCACAAATTGGGCCTGATGGCGGGGCTTGCGATCGCGCTCATCGTACTGGCCGCGGCGGGCTATGGCGTCTATTCGCTCCTGTCCGGCAGGACCGTGCCCCCATTCCAAAATTTCGCGATTTCGCAAATCACAAACAACGGTAAATCGGCCCGCGCCGCGATTTCGCCGGACGGAAAATACATACTCAGCGAGCTGGACGATGCGGGAAAAGCCAGCCTCTGGTTGCGCCACGTGCCGACCAACAGCGATACGCAGGTCGTCGCGCCCGCCGACGCGATCTACACCGATCTCGATTTTTCCCCGGACGGCAATTACATCTATTTCATCAAGGCCGAGGGCGCCGTTCAGTCCGTTCGTGACCTGTTCCGCGCGCCAGTCCTCGGCGGCGCTCCTCAACTCGTCGTTCGAGATATTGATTCCGGCATTTCATTCTCATCCGACGGCAAGCGCTTCGCGTTCATCCGCCAAAACGATCCTGACGTCGGAAAGTTTCAATTCCGGACCGCAAACGCCGACGGCTCCGATGAAAAGATGTTTGCTGGAGGGCCCACCACGGATGCATCGCGTTTCGTCGCCTGGCTGCCCAATAGCAACCAGGTCGCCGAAGTCCAATATCAACTGGAGGGTCAACTCAGCACAATTAGGCTGTTCGATATCGGGTCCGGCCAGTCCAAAGCCATCGCCTCTTTCGCGGATAAGCTTCTCGACAGAATAAACTGGCTCCCCAGCGGAAAGGGCTTGGTCGCGATTTACCAGGATGCGTCCACGGACTACTCACGTAATCAGATCGGTCTTATTTCGTATCCGGGCGGACAATTCCACGCCGTCACGAAGGACACGAACAACTACCGTTCGTTGACGCTGTCAGCCGATGCGAAGATCTTGGCCACTGTTCAACAGCGAACTCTGAGAAGCTTTTACGTGTTTTCCGCGACGGGTACCGGCACAAATCTTCCGAGCCCCGCGCTCCCCAGGGAGAGGGATTTCACCGATTTCGCTTGGGCGGAAACCGGAGGTTTCTACCTGGCTGGACTCAACGATTTCATGCGCGTGTCCCTCGATGGAAGCAACAAGACTGTTCTCCTAAGCAACGTGGGAATCTTCGGAATCAATTCCTGCGCGGATGGGCGCAGCGTCGCTTTCAGTTGGGTCGGCCAAGGCGGCGGGAACACCATAAACGTCTGGCGCACCGACGCGAATGGCGCCGACGCGAAACAACTTTCCTTTGGTAAGTTTGATGCCAACCCCGCCTGCTCGCCCGATTCGAAGTGGGTGTACTACAGCGATCGGAAAACCGACGAATTTATGCGCGTTCCCATCGACGGTTCGAGCAAGCCGGTCGCCGTTTCCGGTACGGTCGTCCCGCATGCGATCGTCGCCGACACACGCGTCGCGATTTCTCTGGACGGCAAATTCCTCGCATTTGTGATTTCGGTAACCCCTGCGGCCGGTTCAACTGCAAGCGGGCAGAAAATAGCGTTGGTGCCGCTCGACGCTGGGCCACAGACGCAGACGCGGCTTATTGAACCTGACCCACGCATACGCGGTGAACTGAGCTTCGCACCGGACGGGAAGGCCTTGGTTTATTCGATTCGGGTGAAAGGTGTGGAAAATCTCTGGCTGCAACGGCTCGATGGTTCGCCGGGTCGCCAGATCACGAATTTTCCCGCAGAGTTGATCGATGTCTATCATTGGTCCCCGGATGGAAAATTCATCGGTATGATCCGCTCGCAAACCGAATCCGACGTCGTGCTACTGCGCGAGACGAGCCCGACGGCGCAGTGACGCATCTTGCGACCCAGTCATACGGCGCAGCATTTCCTCACCCTCTGGACAGCCACCAAATCGTCGATTCCACGGTGTGCCGAAGGGCAAACGCCAATGCCGGCTTGCAAACAGTCCGCCTTCATTGACTTGCCTCCGACCGCAACCTAAGATGTGCGGCACATGTCAGGAAGCGACTCGCTCATCGGGCAGACCATCTCGCATTACCACATTGTCGAGAAGCTCGGCGGCGGCGGTATGGGCGTTGTCTATAAGGCGGAGGATACGAATCTCGGCCGAAATGTTGCGCTGAAGTTTCTTCCCGATGAATTGGCCAAGGACCCAGCGGCGCTCGAGCGATTTCGGCGGGAGGCGCGAGCCGCCTCGGCGCTGAATCATCCGAACATCTGCACGATTCACGAGATCGGCGAAGAAAACGGGCAGACCTACC
>JBAWGF010000199.1:0-1538 GCA_049592615.1 Candidatus Acidiferrales bacterium | reverse complement strand
GACGACGTTCTCGCATCCGGGACGAAAAGCGGATACACATTTGTTTACACCGGCGGATCACCGAATGCTGTTGCCGCTGCCGGGTGTGCCCAGCCTGGTTTTTCGAGCTTTACAATCCAGGCTAATCCAATTGCGCCGGGATATTCCGGCGATCGTTACTTCTTTATTGATCAGAGCGGCGCAATCCGCCAGAGCTATGTCGGCCCGGCAACCGTCAACGACGGTCCGATGCTTTAGTTTGCGGCCTCTCCCCCGTTTTCTTCTCGTTTCCACGATTCCTTAACGCAATTTAATTTGAAAGCTGATTTTCGATTCGTTTTTTCTCGCGGACGCGCGCCCCCGATCTCCTTCATTTAGCCTGCTTTGGATTCCGTCGATCAAGCGCGTTATAATGCCTCGCGTACTTGGAATTGACTTTGGAGGCGGATGTTGATACACATTCCGTACCTCTGCATGGCGTCCCCGCCAGGAAGTGCACGACGATTTCGGAAGACTCTGCCCAGGGGAGAAAACTAGAATGAAGACGAAAGAGAAGGGCTTTTCTTTGATCGAGCTGCTGATCGTCGTGGCGATCATTCTGATTATCGCCGCCATCGCAGTTCCGAACTTGCTTCGTTCACGGATGTCGGCCTACGAGGCCTCCGCCGTAGGTTCGCTCCGCGCGATGAACACTTCAGCGGTTATGTATGCTTCGATTTACGGAAACGGATTTCCTCCGAGCCTCGCGGCCATGGGGACGCCAATGGGTGGCGGAGGCGGGGTTGCTACGTGCAATCAGGCGCTTCTTGTCGATGAAGTCCTCACGACCGGATTGAAGAGCGGCTACACATTCGTTTACACGATGAGCAACCCGAATCCAGCGGCACCCGCCGGTTGCGCATCGGCCGGCGGCAACACTTATACGCTTACGGCCTCACCGCAAATCGTCGGCTCGACCGGGCAACGAATGTTTTACACGGACCAGACCGGCGTGATCCGTTTCGATCCCACGGGTGCGGGCGCGACCGCAGGCAGCTCACCGCTGCAGTAAATTGCCTCTGTCGAATTGAGGAGGAGGAAGCCGCATGCTTCCTCCTTTTTTTTCGGCACGCCACGAGTCCCGACTCGCCGCGCCCGTAAAAATCCTGCTAGACTTAAATCCATGTTGCGCTGCGTTGCATGTATCGGTCTGCTCGTCATTTCCGCAAGCACTGTGCGCGATGCCGATTCCGTCCGCCGCGCCCTGGAGTCTCGGTATCATCGTGCGGCAACCTTGAAAGCAGTCTTCTTCGAGCGCTACACGGATGGAAATGGCGCCGTCGCCGCCGAGTCGGGAGCCGTCTATTTCTCCAGGCCCGGCAGGATGCGATGGGAATACGAATCGCCTGAGCAAAAGCTGTTTCTCGTGGACGGAACGAATGTCTGGTTTTACGTCCCGGCGGACCGCACCGTAAGCCGCGCCAAACTCAAAGAAAGTTCCGATTGGCGGACGCCGGTCGCACTCCTCGCAGGCAAGGCCGATCTTTCGCAGATGTGCCGCCGCGTCGAGATCGTAATCC
>JBAWGF010000198.1:0-6071 GCA_049592615.1 Candidatus Acidiferrales bacterium | reverse complement strand
GAGTGGAAGAGAAGGAGAGCAAAATACCTCAGGAAGCTTGGGTGCGATCGAGCTCGGGAATCACTGAAGCCGTCTCAGGCCCGGGGATCAATAAGCACCATCGCCTGTAACCACTGCACGCGGTGTAGCCAGAAGGATTTTGAGGTCCAACCAGAGCGACCAGCTTTGGGAATATCGCAGATCTAACCGAACCATGTCGTCGAACGACGTCCGGCTTCGGCCGCTCACTTGCCACAATCCTGTGACGCCCGGCTTCACCTCGAGAACCCTGCGCCGGTGCCAAAAATCATACACTTCAAATTCATACGGGACCGGGGGACGCGGGCCCACCAATGACATTTCGCCACGCAAGACGTTACAGAACTGAGGGAATTCGTCGAGACTCGTCTTGCGCAGGAATCTTCCAACTGCTGTCACACGAGGATCGTTCGTGATTTTGTAAACGGTTGGCTCGGCATCTTCAGCGTCATCGACCGCATCCTGCCCTGCGATGAAGCGTTGAATGTATTCCCGGTGGATTTTAGGATCATTGTTCGAATACATCGTGCGAAATTTGAGGCATTTGAAACGTGCGCCGAATTGACCCAGCCGCTCCTGCTCGAAAATGACTGGGCCGGCGGAAGTCAGCTTGATCGCCAGGGCAATCGCCGCGAGAATCGGAGAAAGAATGAGCAGCAATGCTCCACTTCCCACAATGTCAATCGCGCGCTTTACGATCAGCGGGAGACGCTTTCTGGATCCCTTTTGAGAAAGATCCGGATAGAGTCGAACATCGGCTACTTGCTCGACACCGTCTCGATCCCAATTCTCAGGGAAGAGATGAACGGAGACGATGAGATTCGACATGAGCTCGGCATCCAGCTCATCGTGAAGAGCACTGACGACCTTTGAATGCAATACCTCGGTTATGGGGTTCCTTCCTTCGAGACTGATCTCCGTGAAGATAACACCGAGGATCACACCCTCTTTGTACCAGCCGATCAGGTCGGTTTCCCGCGTCGCATTGGAAACGACCGGCGTAACCTGATGAAGGAATCGCCCCGCGGTTTCGTTTTCGAGCAATACATGCGCGTCCAGTAGCATCAGCACGAATGGTTTGCGCGACCGCTCCGCTCGCCGCCGCTCAAGGGTCAACATCGTATGAAACGTTTCTTCCTGAAGGACACTTCCGCGTTTCACGGGCTTGTGGCTAAAGCTGAACAAAGCCTTCTGCCCGTTCGATCTCCGAGCCTGCTGTTCTCCGAGTGCCGAAATCCTTGAGTAGCCGTTAGCCATTTCTATATTTGTCCGATCGCCTCAACGGGAGTGGTATCTCTTTAGTGATTCAGACGGCTGTTTCATGAATCTAGATCCATTAGCGTGAGCCCGCGCTTGGCTTGGCCTCACCATTTAAGCGATCACTCCATCGAGTAATGAAGGAATCGCGAGTGGTTCGAGTTCCCGAGTTCGAATCGGGCGTACGGGGCTCACTCGAGACCGATCGATCTCCAGCGCAACGGAACGGCGAAGCAATGAAACTGAAACGATGATCCGGCGATTCCCTTTGAAACTGATCAGGATCCCCTCGAGACCGCTCAATGCTTCATCTTCAATCCGAATCTTTTGGCCCACTTCGAGGTAAGGCCACGGCTCCGCGTGATATCCGGACGAAACAACCGTTTGAATTGCTGCAATCTCGCCATCATCTACTGGATGTGGAATTCGCCCGCGACCGACCACAGAGATAACACCGGGTGTAACAAGAATCGGTAAACGCTTCTGCGCATCGAACTGGCAAAACACATAGCCGGGAAACAGAGGAGCATTGATCTCTCTAGTTTTACCGTTCCAGCGTTTCTTCGTATGGTAGGTGGGGAGTAAAGTTTGATAGCCCTTGCCTGAAAGCAACAGAGCCGTGGAGCTTTCCCAGCGTGTCCTGACTTGGAGAGCAAACCATCTTTGACTGTCTGCTTCGAGGCTCATCTTGGCTCAGTGGCTCCCTGGGGTTTTCGATTCCCGAGTCGTTGCGTCGTCGTCCGTGTAGGCTACCGCCATTAATGCGGGGCGGCACCTTTTTACCTATCGCAAGCGACCTGCCAGACTCAATCCCAAGGCCGCTCATGTTGGGCTAAGTAAGCGCATCATAAGATACTGAAAAAAAGCATCTTAGATGAGTCACTTGCCGACTGCCCTTTCGGGCCACTTTCAGGGTCGCCTTGGAGGCTTACTATGAGTGAAAACTCTTGCCACCATTTGCCAAGGCGTTTCCTTAATTAGTTCCCCACAAACTGTGCACCCGCTAACGTGATTGCCGTCACCTATCTGCAATATAAATAGTGTGTTACGGACCTACCTATAGGCGAAAGGACCCATCCAAATGGTACAAAGGTTTTCCAGCGATCAACATGTGCCAAGCGTCTCGACCGAAAACTTGCCCAGTGTATTGTTCCTGGCTGTCCCTCATTCTGAGACCGTATCGTGAGTATTACAGCATTGAGTGAAAAACTGACCCGACCAGTGGCGCAGGCATGTGCGAGTTCATTTCCTGGGGTGTCCGCAGCATTTACGACTCATCCTGCCCAACTGCAACTTATTTCAACGCGTCTCTTGCTCCATTGTTGCCGTAGTTTTGACCATAGGCGTGGTAGTAATAAGAACTTCCTAAGTCGGTTTCATCCACAGCGTTGAGGACTGCTCCGATCAGGTTTTTGTCTTTCAACTCCTGGCAAGCTCTTTGAGCCGTTTCAGCAGGAGTAGTTCCAGATCGAACGACCATGAGTACACCATCGCAGAGATTGGCCAAAATGCCGGCATCCGCTACTGGCAAACAAGGTGGTGAATCGAGGATGACCCAATCGAAGACGGGCGTCATTCGATCCAGTAAGATTTTCAGACGGCCGTTCGAAAGCAATTCGCTCGGATCTGTCATTTCGTTACCGCCGGCGATAAGGCAGAGATTCCCCTCCTGGCCATGTTGAATGACGGCCATTTCATCGGCCTCTCCACGCAAATAATCGGAGAGGCCTGGCCCGAGCGGAGCTCCCAATTGCACGTGAAGGCGGGGACGACGCAGGTCCGCGTCAATCAATAGCACGCGACGGTCCGGCTGACGGACAATTGCCTGAGCCAGATTGCTGGCGACAAAGGTCTTGCCCTCCGTAGGAATTGCGCTCGTAATCAAGAGCGTGCGGAGCGGCTGATTGCTGCGTAGTTGATATAACCGCGAACGCAGAGTTCGAAACTGCTCCGCCCCATGCGTTCCGACCTCTGAATTGAAGAAGACGTTCATGTTTGGATCAAGGTGCCACTGTGGATGCGCACAATGCTGTCGCAGATCGTCAAACCGCAAGTAATCTCCCGGCGGGGGAACAACAACAGCGGGTCGGGCGAGCACCTCCGGCGCAGGGGCCGGCGAACCGTTTCTCCGTTCGCGTACTGCAGGGGTTGCTTCTGGCGCAGGTGCGATCGCGTCGGTTGATTGAATCGCGGCGCGCTCCTGCTCAGCCTTTTTCAAGGCTTCATGAATACGACTCATGGTTTCCTTTCGGGCGCCGGCGCAGGCAGTACATTTGCCTGGCGCAATCGTCCCAGCAGCTCGTCGAGATTCTGGAGCAACGCCTGGGCATCGATTGACGACTGAGCTCTCCGGGAGAATCCCACCGGTGCGGTCGGCTCGATTTCATCGAGTTGAAATTCTCGTGCCACTTCCTCCACCAATTGTGCGGGGACCGGGCGCAAGTGATCCACGTAAGCGTTTATCAGGGCGTGCTCGCAGAGCAAGTTAACGACGCGGGGAATGCCCCGGGAGTACATGTGGACCGTCTGTATTGCTTCTTTTGAGAAAATCGGCTCGCCATTCGCGCCTGCGATACGCAACCGCTCGGCGATATAACCGAAGGTTTCTTCGAGAGTCAGCGCGCCCGTGTGACACCGCAGAGTGATGCGCTGGCGAAGCTGACGTAATTGCGGAAGCTTCAGTTTTTCTTCCAGTTCCGGCTGCCCGGTTAGCACAATTTGCAGTAATTTTTCTGTCGAGGTCTCCAAATTTGTCAGCAACCGGATTTCCTCAAGCACTTGAAGCGACAGGTTTTGGGCCTCGTCCACGATCAAAACGGCGGTTTCACCAGCGCGGTAGCGTTCCAGCAGCCACTGATTGAGCCTTAGGAGCACTTGGCTCTTCTCCCGCGACTCGCATGGAATCTCAAAGTCCGCCATTATGAAATCGAAGAGTTGGTTCACATCCAATTGCGAATTGAAGATGAACGCCGTCGCGACACGTTGCCCGTGCAGCCAATCGAGCAGGCGATTGAGGAGCGTCGTCTTGCCGGTGCCCACCTCTCCCGTCAACAAAATGAAGCCCTTCCGGTTTTGGACTCCGTAGGTCAGTCCGGCCAGCGCTTCCTGAATTTGCCTCGTCAAGAAGAGATAACGCGGGTCGGGGTTTACGTTGAAAGGACTTTCTCGTAGTCCAAAGAATCTTTGGTACATGTTCTCCTCAAGCTCTCGCGTTTGCTCCTACACCTGGACCGCCCATCAAAGAATCGATCTTTTGCCGCGGCTTCTTGGTCGTCAGTGGCTCGATGTTAGGCAGCATGCCAAGAACGGGCAGGCGGAGTGCAAATTCGACATCCCTCTCACTCCGAAGTGAGGTATCGCGCATTTCTAATATGAACGCGATGCCCAAGCCCAGAGCCAACCCACCGGCGATGCCGCCCAACGCAAACTGGATACGATTGGGGAAGCTGGGTTTGTCCGGCAGATTGGCCGGATCCAAAACGCGAAACTGCTCTCCTTCTTGTTTCCGCTCGAGATCAGTCGCCATCGCCGATGCATCCCGCTTCTTCTGTAATTCATTGTAAGAATCCAGGGCCGTTTGATAGCCGCGAGTCAATTCCTTGTACTGCTGCTCGACAATCGGACTCGATTGAACACGGTCCTGATAGACCCTGATTTGCTGCTTAATCTGTTCCTGCTCTCTCGTCTTCTCAGCAATGATTTGATCGAGGGCATGGACCTGTGCTCGCAACTGCGTGATTTGTCCAGGTTCTACCGAGCCCTTCTGGACTTTCTCGGGGCCAGGGGTCTTCTTCTCGGTCTCGCTCTCCGCGATTTCTTTTTCCAAAGCAGCAATGTCACTCTTCGTCTTGATCACATCCGGATAATCGTCTGTGTATCTTGCCTGCAGGCCGGAGAGCTGTGTTTTAAGCGCCGCAAGGCGCTGTTCCAGCGTATCGGGGTTATGCCCGGCTTGAGACGATTGCCAAGCACTAATCTGTTGCGTCAGCATGGACTCGGCAAAGCCCTTATCTTGCTGAGCTCGCGCGAGCGCTTGAGTTGCCGCATCGAGTTGCGAAGTCAGGCCCATCAGCAAATTTAGGTTCGTCTGCTCCTGGTCAGGGAGCGAGCCGAGGTATCGGCTTTTGAATGCAGCGAGCTTCCCGTCCTGTTCATCGAGTCTTGCCTTCGCCTCCGTTAACTGCTGCGCAAGAAACTGCGTTGTGTCTTCGGAATGTTGCTGGCGAAGACGAAGGTTCTCCTCAATGAACATCGAAGTAACTGCTGTACAAACCTGTTGTGCAGTTCGCGGGTTGTCCCAAGTGACCCCAACAGTGAAGCCGGGCAAATCACGGGTCCGCGTTTCCGCCATCGGGGCAATGGGGGTCACTTCAATGGCCTTTTGCAGACGCGCGACCAAATCTTCCATTGGGACTCGGTTGATATCACCGGTATACAACCCAAATTGACGGATCACCGGCTCCAGGCGCGTGCGGCTCATAATCTGTTGTTGCATGCTGGCAAGGCGCTGAGTGATGTCCGTTGTATCCACCGGTCTCACGAAGTCCGAAGGTACAGTCTGCTGTTGCACTAAGACCAGAGTCTGGGATTTGTATCGATTGGGCAGGAACCGCGAGACCCCATAAGCGAGGGGCCCCCCCACGACGGCAAGGCCAATGATCAGAACCCATCGCCGCCGAAACATCATCCAGTAATCTGCCGGAGTCAATTCACGCTGAGTCATCCCAACCTCTCTCTTTCGCTCCCGAATCGATCATGAAGATCAAAAAGCAATCGGGTGATCGCGCCAGCTCAAA
>JBAWGF010000197.1:0-2608 GCA_049592615.1 Candidatus Acidiferrales bacterium | reverse complement strand
GTTTTCGTCGAGGGTGCCGAAGAATTCGTTTACACCCCCAACCAGTCGGACGGTTTGTTTCATCAAGTTTGGCGGCCGCTATACAACCGGCGCGCGATTTTGAGAGTTCGTTCATGTAGCGTAGCGCGAGCGAACGAGGGGGTCAAGGTGCGCTGTTTGGTGGCCGGACTCAGTTCCGAGCCCTGTCTTCTCTCGCTGACCTCTTCACCTATGACGAACCTAAAGACGGCCAGCGATTCCTGATGAACCGTTATGCCAAGCCGCAGCAAGTGGCGCCTCTGCGCATCGTTCTGAACGCCACCGCCGGGTTGACGAAATAATCGCGGGTTGCTCACTCACGGAAACCAGAATCGGAGAGGAATCGTCCTCAGAGTGTGTAAAGTCGTGTCCCGTTGTGACGCATACAAAGGTACAATCAGCATTCGATGGATCCATGTTCTTCAAATGTGGCGCGATCGAGTTCCGAGGGCGGATTGGATCGTGCGGCGCAGGCCTCTCGGCAGTGGGAATGTGAATTGACTGCTGGCCCAAACGCCGAAATATCAGTTCCGAGCGCCAGCTCGATGGCATTGCGAACAGATTCGCACGCATGGAACTGGTTTTACCTCGTGGGCTGGCTCTTCCCGCGGAACACGGTGGCGGAGATTGTGGCGACGTCGGTTCACTTCGACGCGAGCCCCGAGACAGTTTGGCAACGAATACTCTTCTACGAAGAGGTTTCGGGGCGTCCGCCATTTCTCCTGCGTGTCTTGCTGCCACACCCGGTGCGAACCGAAGGCGACAAGACCCGCGCCGGCGCGACCGTCCAGTGCAGGTACACCAGAGGATATTTAGTAAAACGCATCACTGTTGTTGAGCCGCCGCATCGCGTGGAATTCGAAGTCGTCGAACAGCGGCTTGGAATCGAAAGCTGCATCACGGCGCTAGGAGGCTCGTACGAGATTCGGCCCCGCGGCGACGGAACCGAGGTCGTGCTCACCACGAATTACCGGGGACATCTGCGGCCGCGCCATTTGTGGCGTCCTCTGGAACGATTTCTGGCTCGCCAATTTCATCGCCACATCCTTGGCGGGATGAGCGCGAAGGTCGCTCGCTGAGGGTCACGCACGCGCTCCGCAAGCGCGGATTTTTCGATATCAAGTAGCAACCATTCCTCCACGGGGTTTCAGGTGCACGACATCACAATCGGATTTCCACCTATAAACGTCATACGAGCAGCCGTCGCGGCTGTTTGGCTGTATGAGGGGCTATGGTGCAAGCTTCTCGGCCGCGCACAACTACAAGCGCAAGTCGTAGCGATGGTACCCAAATTTGGCCCGCGATTCGGTCAACCATTGCTCAAAGCGCTCGGAGCATTCGAAGTGACTCTGGCCGCGTGGGTGATTTCCGGAATCACTCCCGGAGCCTGCGCGATCGCAGAGACGGCATTGCTCGTCGTTCTCAATGCCAACGGATTGCTGTGGGCGCGCCGCATCATCCACGAACCTGCCGGCATGGTCGTGAAAAACATCGCCTTCCTGATTTTGGTATGGATATGCGGCGCAATTCCCGCAGGGCGTCCGTGAGGCAGGAAACCCCGTGGCACTCGGGGCGCCTCGGTCCAAAGAGTGGCCCGCACCGCCTGCTCTTTGGGCGCATGTACGAAGACGCGGAAATCGAACGAGCGGCTTTCCGCGGCAAGCGCCGCGTGTTCTGCATCGCCTCCGCCGGTTGCACCGCTCTGCGACTCTGCGATCACCACGAAGTCGTCGCTTGCGACATCAATCGAGCGCAACTTGCGTACGCCGAGCGGCGCGCCCGGGGCGGCGCGGCAGAATTGGGCGAGGCCGAGCGGGCCATGAAGTTCGCGCGTATTTTCATGCCGCTTGTGGGTTGGCGCGATGGAGTCATTCGCGCCTTCCTGGCACTCTCCGATGTAACGCAACAGATTGCGTTCTGGCGCGAGCATCTCGACACGCGGCGGTTCCGCGCCGGATTCGACGCGCTTATGTCACCCACGATTCTTCGCGCTGCGTACGCGCCGCGGTTTCTTTCGTTCCTGCCTCCGAGATTCGGAGCCGTGCTTCGAAAACGGCTGGAGAGAGGCTTCGCTCGGCACGCCAACTCGACGAACCCGTATGCGCGGGCACTATTCCTCGGTGAATTCAACGATGAGCCCCGGACGGAAATGCCGCGCATTCAGTTCGTACTCGATGATGCGGCCTCATACCTGGAGTCGCGCGCCGCAGAGTCTTTTGACGCGTTCGCGCTCTCGAACATCCTCGACGGTGCGGAAACTTCTTACCGCGATCGGCTCTCCCGCGCCGTGCGGCGTGCAGCGACTCAAGACGCGGTTGTCGTGGTGCGAAGCTTTGAAGAGCCGCCGCCCGGCCTTGCCACGAATTGCGCCGAATGCGATCGCGCGATGCTGTGGGGAATCGTGGATGTACGCAGCGCGCATTCATTCTGAATTGAGTGAAAGACTGCTTCGCAACGAAACGATCGGCCGGTTCAAGAAGCGGACTTTGTGACCTGGATCACGCGCCCAGGTCTTTCCCATCACGTCGCGAACGACCTTGATTGCCTAACATGGTTTTCGGAACAGGGATCAATGGAGGCTGTTATGATT
>JBAWGF010000196.1:0-9592 GCA_049592615.1 Candidatus Acidiferrales bacterium | reverse complement strand
CCCCGAGTAGCCGCAAAGCCATACGGTCTCAGCGTTCGTACTTGTGCCTTTGAGACGCTAGCCCTGTGCGGCGCGGCATTCATGTTGGCCGGAACTTTGCCAGCGGACGGAAGCCACTTTCAGCGCTGGGACGGCGCGCTGGATAAATTGGGCCGTATCCTCTTTGCAGTCTCCTTAGTGGTCTTTGGCACCACCCATTTTCTCGTTCTCGGCTTCATCGCCGGACTTGTTCCCTCGTGGATTCCCTGGCACTTGTTCTGGGCGTGTCTCACGGGGGCGGCCTTCATCGCAGCCGGGTTGAGCATCGTAACAAAATGGATGGGGCGATTGGGGGCGGCTCTGATAGGGACAATGTTCTTGCTTTGGTTTTTTCTTCTCCATGCACCGAGGACATTGGGGCTATATGCAGCGGGAGGTGGTCTGCACAATCCAAATGAATGGTCCAGTGCACTCATCGCTTTAGGAATGTGGGGAGGATCCTGGATTTGCGCTTGGGCGCTGTCTACGGAGGGTTCGCATAAACAGTAAATAGGTTGAAGCGAAATTGGATTCCCCACGAGCTGCCAACCTGCTAGCAGAGAGTCCGCGGTACGCGAACCGGTCATAATTCACTGGGACATCGAATACAGAGAACTCAAACCTTCGTTTCATTTGGAGGGAAGCTCAAAATTCGAGGCGTGCCTGAAACGCGATCATGCGCGGCGTGCTATCGCCGCCCAAACCGACGCCGAGCAAGCCCGTCGGCGGCGACGTGGTGTAAGTAAGCGCTCCAAACCCAGTTTGAGTTGAAGGCTTTCCTGGAACGCCAGCGAGCACCATGCTCGGGAGACCGAAGTTAGGGTGGTTGAACACGTTGAAGAGCTGTGTGTCGAACCGCAGCTTCACTCGCTCAGTCAACGGAAACCACTTCGTGAGGTAAAAATCACTCCACACAAAATCGGGGCCACGCAGCGCGTTGCGGCCAAGATTTCCAAATTGGCAATTTGCGGGCGTATCGCCTCCGAAGCAAGCGCCAGTGCTGGGGTCAACGGTCGAGACAAAAGCCTCAGGATTGAGCCACTGAACTGTGCCCGGTTGCGTCACGCCCGGAATTGAATTGTGTTCATAGAGCGGCTCTCCGGGAACGGCGCTCGCAAATTGCGGCCCACTCCCGTTCACAATGCCGTTTCCATTTGCCGAATAGGGCGTGCTCAGAACGGAGAAAGGAATTCCGCTGTGCCAGAAAACAGTTCCCGACACCTGCCAGCCGTTCAGCGCGTAACCCAGAGCCCGATTCCGGACCTTGCTCGGGAGTTGATAGACGTACTGAGCATTTAGGTTGTGACGTATGTCGTAGTCACATGGACCGTAGTCGCGCTGCAAGTCTCCCGGCAGGGGGGACAGGATTCCTCCCGCTGAGAATTGAAGAAATCCGCCGTTCGAGACAGTGTCCATGCAGCGGCTCCAGGTGTAGTTGACCTGCCCCAAGAAGCCGCTTCCAAAACGCTTCATGGCGGTCAATTGCAAGCCGTTGTAGTGACTGTTCGCGCCGGTCGAGAGTTGCGTCACGGCGCCGAATCGGGGATCGGTTGACTGCGCAAACGGAAACGGCGCGGAGCATCCCTCGCACACGGTTTGGTAGCCGTTGACTTGCGTCAGATACGGCTGGTTCACCGCTCGAGTGCCTACATACTGCGCGCGAACGCTTCCCGTGGTTCCCAACTGGTGTTCGAGGCCAAGGCTCCATTGCATAAAGTAGGGCGCATGGAGTTCGCCATCGGGCACTCCGGTGATCGCGACGGCGGGCAGACAAGTTGCGGGATTCGATTGCGCGGAAGCGCAGGAAAGCTGGCCCTGCGAAAATCCCGAACTGAAGATTTGATTCGCAGCCACAGTGGCGTCCACGGCGCTGTTCGGAACTCCCGGCGCGATAGCTGTGCCGCCAACCGTGCCGAGAAGTCCGCCTTGAAATGTTTTCACGTACGGCGGGTTGACACCGACTGTATCGACGACGCTGCCCGGTAAGATGTCGCTGAAGATTCCGAAGCCCGCGCGAAGCACGGACTTGGATTCAAATTGCCAGGCGATGGATGTTCGCGGTTGCAGGATCGCGAGCGGCGTCGAGGAGAACACGTTGCTCAACCCGGTTCGAACCGCGTCGTTCAACGGTTGATTCACGTCGTGCACGATGGAAGCAAAAGAGCCGGGCAGACGAGCGAACTGCTTATGAGGATTGAACGGGTTTGAATTCAAAGTGTCGCGGATGCCGATCGTCCACGTCAGTTTCTTTGTCACTCTCCAGGTGTCCTGCGCATACAGGTCGAGATTGAGGAAGTTGAAGGGCTCGTTCGCCGATGTGGGAAAGGCCTTTGTGGCCGTGGACGCGACCCCATAAATGTACTGCGGCAGGTCAGAGTATGTGACGGTGGGAACCGATCCTTCGGCAAAATCATAATCATTCAGCCGAAAGATGCGCGTGTTGGTGCCGAAGCGGAATTCGTGCGCCCCATGACTCCACGCGAGATTGTCGTTGATGAAGAAACGAGTGGCGCGCCTTCCCTGAACCCATGTATTGTCCAGCCCTCCGACGGTCGTGAAGGGTGCATTCGCGCCGCTGCCTTGCAGCACGATCGGGAATGCGGAAAGCGTCTTCTGAAAATCGCTGGGACCGAACAGGCTTCCGTACCACGAAAACGCCGGATTGAAATAATTCACAAGATTTTGCGAAAAAACGTGGGTATATCCGGCGGCAAAAGAATACAGGGGCTGCGGAGAAAGAGCGTTGAACAATGGGTTGATCGGATCTGTATAAGCAGCCTGGAGCCCGTTGTCCGTCTGAAATCGAAACCATGCAGTGTTTTTCCCGTCGACGTTGTAATCGAGTCGGACCGTCTGGACCTGTTCGTGATCGTCGCTCGAATGCGAAACACTCTGGCGATTGGCGCAGCCGTTTCCATCGTTCGCAATTGCAGGTGCACCCCCACCCACATCGAACGGACAGCCAAGCACCGTAAGAGGAGTTCCGCTGGTATTTCCGTAAAGCGAAAACATCTTCTGATAGAACGGGACGGATTGCGGGGACGCCTGATAGACCGACCTTGTGACGGAATCTGTCCCGCCCAGGGGAAGTTGCTGCAAGACGTAGTTCTGAAACGCGGTAGTGGGAACCGTGGTTGCAGTCACGATAGGAAGCGCGATGCGAACCCACTCGCTATCGAAGAAGAAAAACAGTTTGTCGTTGATTATCGGACCGCCCACGCTGCCGCCGAAGTGGTTCACGGTCGAGCGCGGTTTATGATTTCCTTCTGTAGCATTCGTGAAATAGTCCGCCGCGTTGAACCTCGCTCCGTTCCACAACTCGTAGAGGTTTCCGTGAAACTGATTCGAACCTGACTTTGTAACGTAGTTGACCTGCGAAGCGCCGTATCGCCCCTGATCGACGGTGTACGACAGTGTGTTGACCGTCACTTCCGATATCGAGTTCAGCCCGAGGACGAGATTTGTCGAGAGGCCGCTATTGAGATTCGTGATCGGGTCGTTCGTCTCCAATCCATCGACGATGTAACCGTTCGAAAGAGCGGGCAGCCCATTGAACTCCACGTTGCCGTATCCATTCGTGCCGCCGACGAAATCATTCCCGCTGCCTGCCGTATTCACGAGCGCGCCTGCGGCAAACTGAAGTGGATAGGTCAAATCACCGCCTGGATTCGGAAGGTTCTCCATCGCTCGCGCATCGAGAGTCGTGGATGTGTTCGCATTTTCCGGACTGATCAGCGCCGCTTCCCCGCTCACCTCAACCATCTGACTCGATTGAGACAGCTTGAGCGAAAAATTGACGGCCTGCCTCTGACCCAGGCCTGCAACTACGTTGTCATTCAGTTGCAGCGCGAATCCTTCCGCTTCCACTTTGACCGAGTAGGTTCCGGGCTTCAGTTGCGGAAAATTGAATTGGCCGGCATCGTCGGTCCTGGCAATCCGCACAAGACCGGTCTCTTTATTTGTAACGGTCACCGTCGCACTAGGCACAGCCGCGTTCGTCGGATCGCTTACCTGCCCCACAATGGCACTGGTGGTCTCTCCCTGCGCCCATGTTTCCATTGGGAACAGAAAGGAATCAGCGGTAAGCGAAAGAACCAAGAGAATGATTCGCGCCATGGCCCAAAGGTCTCCGTATCCAACCAGCCGCGGTTCTGATGCAATCCGTGCCCCGCGCTGATAGGCATATTAATCACAGTTAATTATAAAAGTAAACTGAAGTTTATATTAGGCCATTAAACAGATAAACCCAGGACTCAATCGGGTCACATTCCAACGTAGGTGGATGGCGGACGTGAGGCTACTTGCGAGTGGATGACGAGGCGAGCGAAGACTGGATTCGGTTTCGTTCACTCAGAAGGTTTGTGTCTCCCGGATAGAATCGCAGCATCCCATTCACGAGCCCGAGTGCGGCGCGATAATTCCCCTGCCGATAATATTCATTCATTTGTTCCCGATAGATTTGGAGAATCTGGTCTTCCAGCGCCTTGCCGCCCGCATTTCCAGCCTTGCGCGCCTGAATCGCCCAGTAAAGCGCTGAATTATTGATCGGTTCAAAGTAGTGGTGCTGTCTGAGCGCATTCTGCGCGTTTTGGAACATCTGATCCGCCGAGATTGTGGCGGGTCTGGTGCGCGAAGAGGGTTGCGTGGAACTAGGTGCAGGTTGGCGAGAACTAGGAGCAGTCGGCGCAGGCTCGGCTGTGCCGGGTGAGTCAGAGGTTGGAGGAAAAGTGTCCACAGGAAGCGAAGGACTCGGTTGAGAGGGCGTGGCGGGCAATATTGAAGTGTGGCTCGAACCGCCGCCGGATGAAGGCGCAGTGGGACCTACTGGTGGCGGGGCGGGCGCCATGGATTTGTAAACTGCAATCGCAATCAAAACAGCCAAAACAACTCCGGCTCCGCCAATCAGCCATTTTTGCTGGCTCCGAGCAGGAGCGGCCGGCTGTATCGCACGCCGTTGTGCGGCGGCTGGAGTTCCCGGCTGTGTCGCTGGTTGCGTTGGCTGCGCGACAGGGGAAGCCAACGGCACTGCCGGTGAAACCGGCGCAGTAGGTTGCAGCACGGTGCCGCGCAAACCGACAGTCACTGCCTCGCCGGGCGTAGGCGCAGGAGCGAACACTACGGATTCCGGATGCTCGAGAGCTGCGCCGAACTGCTCGACGCTCTGGAAGCGCGAATCCGGATCCTTCTCGAGCGATTTCAGGACGACGTTTTCGACGCCCTTGGAAATGTACGGGAAGAATTTCGACGGAAGCGGGGGCGGCGTGCGGACGTGGTCCTGCATGATCTGGAAGTCGCTGTCGCTTTCAAAGGGCACTCGGCCGCTCAGCATTTCATAGAGCGTGACACCGAGTTCGTAGATGTCGGACCGAATGTCCACCGGCCGGTTCTGAATCTGCTCGGGCGACATGTACGCAACGGTCCCCATCTGCGTGCCGGTTCGCGTCATGCCCCGGGTGCCCATCACTTTAGCGATACCGAAATCCATCACTTTCACGATGCCGTTTTTATTGAGCATCATGTTGCTGGGCTTGATGTCCCGGTGGACAATTCCGGCGCGATGCGCAAATCCAATTCCGAGCAGAGCCTGGCGGAAAAGCGGGATGGCCTCGCTTTCGGGAATCGGGCCGCGACGCGCGATCATCTGCCCGAAGTTTTCCCCTTCAATAAATTCCATCACCATGAAAGCGGTGCCGTCCTGGATGAGGAAGGCATATAAAGTGGCGAGGTTCGTGTGATTCAGGTTGGCCTGCGCTTTTGCCTCGGCACGAAAACGGCCAACGAGCTCGGGATTGTTCGAAAGGTCGGCGCTGAGAACTTTCATGGCGACCGTGCGGTCCAGGTCCATATCCACGGCCTTGTAAACAACACCCATCCCGCCTTCCCCCAGTTTCTCGAGAATGCGGTAGCTGCCGATCTGCTTTCCTATCATGATGCTTTCCTGTCCGCCGGCTCCGCCGCATCTGCTTGAGACAAAGCTGACGGTTCATCGATCCGCACGATTTGAACCGTGATGTTGTCAAATCCCCCGCGGACTTTCGCCATATCCACTAATTTATAGCACGCCTCTCTCGGCGGATTTTGCGACGCCATGTCGAGAATTTCTTCATCGTTTACGAGTCCGTGCAGGCCATCCGTGCAGAGCAGCAGGATATCACCCTTCTGCAGGGGGAGAGGGGGCTCGCCGAAATCGGCATTCACAGGTGAATTCGAACCCAGGGCGGAGGTAAGGACGTTTCGGGACGGATGGGTCCTTGCATCTTCAGCGCTGATCGTGCCGTCGTCAATCATCCGTTGAACGTAGCTCTGGTCATGCGTCACGCGCGAGATCGCGCCTTCCCGGATCAGGTACAGCCGGGAATCTCCCACGTGACCGTAGGTAAGCCCGCCATCGCGCAATACGGCTGTGGTACATGTGGTGCCCATGCCGATAAGCTCCGGATGGTCCTGGGCGAATTCCTGAATGGCAGCATGCGCTGCTTCATATGCGGCGGCCAATAAATCAACCGGTTCGAGGGCCGGCCCATTGAGGAAGGTGCTGCGGACAGCATCAACGGCGAGACAGCTGGCGACCTGCCCACCTTCGTACCCGCCCATGCCATCGGCGACCACAACGCATCGCCCTCTTAATCGCAACTCCGAATCATCCTCGGGCTCAGCATAACAGTAATTGTCTTCGTTCTCGGTGCGTTCACAGCCAATGTCTGTAAGATTCGAAAGCTCGATTCCAGGCCGGATCTTCATAAATCCCGCGGGGCCGCCGCTCAACTCACAAACACTTGAACTTCACTGTGATTTCACCAAACCGGAGCACATCGTTGTCCTTCAGCTCTTCCCGGGCCACTTTCTTATCGTTCAGGTAAGTCCCATTCGACGAATCGAGATCCGTCAAAAAGAATTTCCCTTCTTCATACCGAAGACTCGCGTGTTGGCCGGACACGGTGGAATCCCGGATAACGATTTGTGCATCCGGACCAGACCCCACAATGTTTTTCCCTTCACGCACTTTGAAGTCCTCGCCCTTCTGGTCGCCGGTCATAGCTACAAACCATCCCACCACAGGCGGCTTCCGCTTTTCAGAGATTAGGACTGTTCGCCGGCCGGCGCCGCCACCTTCCTTGGGAGGTTCAGTCTCAATGCGAGTCTTACCAGCAGAGGAACCGCCGGAGACTTGATACCCGGTCGTCTGGCAAGTGGGGCAGATGTCCCAGGAATCTTCCATTTGATGACCCTTCGCGCAAAACTTTGCCATCACAGCCTCCTCGGTCTCAATTCACTATGAGTTGAAATACGTGAAAACAGCCGCACCCTTCTTGCCCAGAAAAATCCGATCTCCGCTGCGCAGCCCGATCTTGCTGACCTTCGGCGAATCCACCGAATTAACAAACGTTCCATTCGAGGAACCCCGATCGATGACCACAACCTCGTTGCCCGTCGGGACGATCCATGCGTGCTCGCCCGAGATCGTGTCGTCCTGAATTACGACCTGGCACTTCGGCGATCGGCCGATTAGCAACCCTTCCTTCGTGACCTTAAAAGTCCTCCCGGAAAGCGAGCCCGCCGTCGCCTGGATGCTGCCGTATGACTCGGGTTGCGCGGGGAGCGCAGCGGGTGACGGAGGAACATCAATCCGAACGGTTGCTGCGGCACCGCCGGCTGGCGCCACGACGACAGAAGAGGAGCGCCGTTGGAAAATCAGAATTGCCAGCACAAGTATCACAACCGCCACGCCTGCATAGAGCACCCACCCGGAACTTTCCATGAAGCGCTGGAGGCCGCTCTTGTCGCTATAGCACTTGGCAGCGAGATTTCGATATTGTCTCGCATCGGGCAGATCCGGCATCAACTGAAGTACGTTGTCGAAATCGGCGACGGCGGCCTGACATTTGCCCGCATCGTATTGATCGAGTGCGCTTGCCCATAGCCGGTCGAATTGCCCGGACGCCGGAGCTACTCCAGTCTGGCGGACGAATTCCATCGCGGTATTAATGGGCACGAGGAAATTGAAGCCTGCCGCTTCTTGCGACCCGAACGTCGCGATGCCGATCACTTGTCCATTCTGGTTGAACGCCGGCCCACCGCTATTGCCGTGCGTGATAGCTACGTCGGTTTGCAGCACGGGCGTGCCATTCGAAGTGGTTTTGAGTGCGGAGATGTGGCCATTGGTGGCGCTCGGTACAAGGTCCGATTCGCTGCTGAGATAGCTATTGCTCCCGAGTGTCGCGGAGGCTGTCGCGGGATAACCGATCACCATGACCAGGTCCTGAACCCGAACCACTTCCGAGTCGCCGAGCGTGACAGTGGGAAGATCGTTTGCGGGAATCTTGATCACCGCAACGTCCTTGCCCTTCCCGTCCATGATTGGCGGGCTATACTGGAGGATGTCGCCGTTGTACGACTTCCCGTTGGCTAAAATCACTTTCAGGACCGGGTCGTTGGGATGAATCTCGAATCCCGCCTTGAGAATCTCCAGCTTCTCTTTGTCGGTCACAGCGCGATGAAGAACAGCCTCAATCGGCGCAAAGGCTTCTCCGCTTTTCACCTTTCGAACGAGATCGTCGCGAAGGCTCTGCTTCCAGACATCGACGGAGTGCGGGTCTTTCAAATTGGCGTGCTGCACGACGTGCCCGTTGGTGATGATGTAACCATCGGGCCGGTAGATGAAGCCGGTGCCGGAAATGTAGTGGCCGATAGGGATCGGCTGCTGAAAAATGTTGAACGTAACCGTGCCGGTGATGCCGAGGATCAGGAGCACCACACCCGGCTTCAGTTCAAGGGTTCGCTTCTCGTCTTTCGTGAGCTGCTGGCCGAAACCGCTTGAGGACGCGAATATCAAGAAGGCCAAAGCCAAAGCTATCTTCTTCACAGCCCACCTCCGAATTTACCGGCAAGATTTAAGGTAGCAATCAAGAACGTTTCCAGCGAGCGGTCGCATTCGTGGTGCCGGAAACCGGTGCCAAAAGCAGTACCAGCACCCTCCAAGGAGCAAGCAAGAATCAGCGCTGCGGGAATACTCTTCAGACCGTGTGCTCAACGCGTCGATGTGCATCGTTCGCTCTCGCGTTGTCACTCGGCCGCGGGCGCCGTGAATCCGAATGAGCTACCCGCCTCAACTGGCTTCCCCGCTGCAGTTCCCGAGAGGCCGCTTGGGGCGCACAGCCCTGACGCAGTTTCGTGAACGTGCGCCGTATATATATGTCTGTTTATCGAAGGTGTCAACGCATTCATAAGGTGCCAAGCTCCGGATTACGAAGGTTCGCCGACGCTTCCGCAATTCTTTCCGCCGAACTCATTCTCTAAGGCAATTTTGCGGACGGATTCACGATCAGTGGGGGATCCACTGAGGATTGCTGCCAAACAGCCGGTCCACGAACCCGATCTGATACACCAGAAATAAACCGAAAGCCAGGCTGACCATGCCTGACCCGTAACTCAGGTAGCCGCCGAGATTCGAAAAGCGGTTTCCCGAATAGGCGATGGGAAGCGCCATCCCGACCGTCATCAACATCATCCCCACAACTGTGCCCAGTCCGAAGACAAGCAAGTAGGCGATGGCCCAAATCGGCACGCGAATCGT
>JBAWGF010000195.1:0-11168 GCA_049592615.1 Candidatus Acidiferrales bacterium | reverse complement strand
GCTGTGCTGAAGCAAGAAGCTGCCGGTGCGGCCGCCGAGCGTGCCGGTGATGCGTTCGATGGCCACATAACCGGCCGAGCCTTTGACGTCCGTGACGGCGGTGAGCATCTGGCCTTTTGCGGTGGCTTCGAGATCGCCGTGAAATTGTTTGTCGATGGACATGCGAGCGAGGGTGGAACCCTCGGCTTTATCTTCCGGCGGCTGCGGGACCAACTTCACATCAAACGTTCCAATCGCGTGTGTCGCCATAGCCGCTCCTTTTTGGATTGCATTTGGACCCGACGAATGGGCGTGTGTGTGCGCCGAGTAAGCGAAGCCGATGGACAGGCAGATGGCCGTGATGACGCCGGCTCCCGTGCGAAATGGCTTCTTCATACTTGCTCCGTACTGTTTGGAGTTACATTTTTCGCTTCACGTGACATTCACGCGGAATTGCATGATACCACTGCGATGGTTCGCCGATACAAAGGCGAGGGCAGAAGCAGGTCCTTCACCGCCGTCCGCAAAAGTGGCGGTCCGCCAGAATGCGGCGAGACCTTCGGCGCTACAAAGGCCGGGCGCAGCATGCTGCGCCCTACGAGGACAACCCAGATCGCGGCGGCGCCATGAGATGGCTTTTAATGCAGCCAGTTGAGGAAGAGGAAATGGAAGGCGGCGCCCATGAGGCCGGCGCCGGGAATCGTCAGCACCCACGCCCAGACGATGCGTTCCGTGACGCCCCAGCGCACCGCCGTGATGCGACGCGCCGCGCCGACGCCGGAAATGGCTCCGGTAATCACGTGCGTCGTGCTGACGGGAATCCCCGCGGCGGCCGTGCCGATCAGGGTCAGCGCCGCGGAAGCCTCCGCTGCAAAACCGCTGAACGGAGTGAGCTTCGTGATTTTTTGCCCCATCGTTTTCACGACCCGCCAGCCTCCCGCCATTGTGCCTCCGGCGATGGCCAGGTGGCAGCAGATGATCACCCAAAAGGGCACGACGTAGCTCGAAAGCGTGCCGCTGGAAACGAGCGCTGCCGTGATGATGCCCATGCCTTTCTGCGCGTCGTTCGTTCCGTGGCCGAGGCTGAACAGGCCGGCGGAAATCAGTTGAAGGCGGCGAAACCATTTGTCCACGCGGCGCGGCGGTTGACGATAGACGAGCCAGCTCGTCATGACCGTCACTACAAGCCCCGCCAGCAATCCGATCAGCGGCCCGATGAAAATGAAAATCACCGGCAAGATCCAGCCGTGAAGGATGATCGCTTTGAATCCGGCGGCAGCAACGGCCGCGCCGCCGTAGCCGCCCATCAGCGCGTGAGAAGAGCTGGCCGGCAAGCCCATGCGGATCGTCGCGTAATTCCAGACGATCGCGCCGAGCAGCCCCGCGAGCAAAACGCCTGAACTTACCAGCTTCAAATCCACGAGGCCGCTGCCCATCGTCTTGGCAACGGCCGTGCCGAAAACGAAAGCTGCAAAAAAATTCCAGAACGCCGCCCACGCGACGGCGTAGAACGGACGAAGCACGCGAGTGGAGACAACAGTAGCGATCGAACTAGCGGCGTCGTGCCACCCGTTCGTGAATTCGAAAGCCAGAGTAATGGTGATGATCAGGCAAAGAAGATGAAAGCTCGACAATCAGTCTTTCTCCTCATGCGCCCCCCGGCGCGGCATTCGCGGAGCAAGACATCCGAATCGCTTAAGCGTTTTTCAGGGTGACACCTTCGATGACGTTGGCCACGTCCTCACATTTGTCGGCGGCGAATTCCAGGGTCTCGATAATTTCTTTCCACTTGATGATTTGCACCGGATCTTTTTCCTGGTCGAAGAGTGTGGCGATCAAGTCGCGGCACTGGCGGTCCGCCTGATTTTCGAGCCGGTTGATTTCGATGCAATGATCGAGGATGTGATCCTCTTTTTCGAGCACGCGGACCGCCGCCACAATCTGCGCAGTGGCGTCGCGAACGGATTTGGCCAGGTCCACGACCCCGGGCCGCACTTTGTCGATGCGGTACATCACGAGACGCGTCGCGACCGCATCCACGAGGTCCAGCACGTCGTCGATCGTGCTCGCGAGTTCATGAATGTCCTCGCGATCGAACGGAGTGATGAAGGTTTGGTTCACGCGCATCATGATGTTGTGCGTGATCGTGTCGCCGACGTGCTCGAAGGCCTCGACTTTTTCGGCGCCCGCGGCGGGACTACCGAAATTTTCGAACATCTCGACCAGTGCGAGCGCGCCCGAGTGGACGTTTTCCGCTTGCTCGTTGAACATCTGAAAAAAGGTGGCTTCGTGCGGGAGAATTCTCCCGAGCAATCCAGGCATTGCGATTAAGACCTCCTCGAGGGCGTTCCTTTGGAGGGTGCGACTATACCCAAAGACCCGGCTACGGGCAAGGTAGGCGGGAACGAGATTGGATTTGAAAGGGAGACCGGAAAGAAAAAGGGCGCCCCGGCCGGAAGACCGAGACGCCCTCTTGAATTGGCTTCAGGGGGCTAAAGCCCCGCGTTTCTTTGTGGCTCTGAGGTTGCGGTTGAAACCGCGACCTACAAAGACCACTCAGCCGAGTCTAGTACATGCCGCCCATGCCGCCGCCGCCGGGCATACCGCCGCCCGCGCCAGCGCCCTTCTTGTCGTCTTCCTTGATGTCCGCCACGAGAGCTTCCGTGGTGAGCATGAGGCCGGCGATCGAAGCGGCGTTCTGGAGAGCAAGGCGAGTGACCTTGGCCGGGTCAATAACGCCCGCCTTGACCATATCGCCGTATTCGCCCGTGTCGGCGTTGAGACCGAAATTATCGTCCTTCGATTCGCGCACGCGGCCGACAACGACGGCGCCTTCATGGCCGGCGTTGAGAGCGATCTGCCGCATGGGCTCTTCGAGGGCGCGCTTCACGATGTTGACGCCGATGGCTTCGTCATCGTGGAGCTTGAGCTTTTCGAGAGCTGCGATGCAGCGAACCAGCGCCACGCCGCCGCCGGGAACGATGCCTTCCTCGACTGCCGCGCGAGTGGCGTGCATGGCGTCTTCGACGCGAGCCTTCTTTTCCTTCAGCTCGGTCTCGGTTGCCGCGCCCACCTTGATGACGGCCACGCCGCCGACGAGCTTCGCGAGCCGCTCTTGCAGCTTCTCGCGATCGTAGTCGGACGTGGTGTCATCGATTTGAGTGCGAATCTGCTTCACACGGCCTTCGATTTCGCCGGACTTGCCGCCGCCTTCGATGATCGTGCTGTTGTCCTTGTCGATAGTCACCTTCTTGGCGCGGCCGAGATCTTCCACCTTCACATTCTCGAGCTTGATGCCGAGATCTTCCGTGATGGCTTTTCCGCCGGTCAAAATGGCGATGTCTTCGAGCATGGCCTTACGGCGGTCGCCGAAGCCGGGCGCTTTCACGGCGCCGCACTGGAGCGTGCCGCGGAGCTTATTCACGACGAGCGTCGCGAGCGCTTCGCCCTCGACGTCCTCCGCGATGATCAGCAGGGGCTTGCTCATCTTGGCGATCTGCTCGAGCAGGGGAAGCAGGTCCTTCATCGAGCTGATTTTCTTTTCGTGGATCAGGATGCGGACGTCCTCGAGCACGCACTCCATGCGCTCGGGATCGGTGACGAAGTAGGGCGATAGGTAGCCGCGGTCGAACTGCATACCTTCGACCACTTCGAGCGTCGTCTCCATCGTCTTCGATTCTTCAACGGTGATGACGCCGTCCTTGCCCACCTTCTTCATTGCTTCGGCGATGATGCCGCCGATGTGACGGTCGTTGTTGGCGCTGATCGTCCCGACTTGCGCGATCATGTCGCCCTTCACGTCCTTGTGGAGTTTCTTGATTTCCTCAACGGCGACTTCGACCGACTTCTCGATGCCGCGCTTGAGCGCCATCGGGCTTGCGCCGGCCGCGACGGTCTTGACGCCTTCGCGGAAAATCGCCTGCGCCAGCACGGTGGCTGTGGTGGTGCCGTCTCCGGCGACGTCGGAGGTCTTCGAAGCGACCTCGCGCACCATTTGTGCGCCCATGTTCTCGAGCGGATCTCTCAGCTCGATTTCCTTGGCGACGGTGACGCCATCCTTGGTGATGATCGGCGCGCCGAATTTCTTCTCGATCACGGCGTTGCGCCCCTTCGGGCCCAGCGTGATCTTTACGGCGTCCGCCAGTTGGTTGACGCCGCGCAGAATGGACTGGCGAGAGTTTTCACCAGTCACGATTTGCTTTGCCATAAATCTTCTTCCTCCTCGGATTCTTCAAAATTCGATCGAATCGGTTGTCCGGTGCGGCTCTGCGCCGTGTCCGGGAGTTACTTTTTGCCGCCGGCCGCTTTGGCCGCGCCGCCGATCTTCGCGAGGATTTCGTCTTCCTTCAAAATCATGTATTCCTCGTCGTCGATCTTGATGTCGTTGCCGCTGTACTTGCCGAACAGGATGCGGTCACCAGGCTTTACGTCGAGTGGAATCAGCTCGCCTTTTTCCCGGCGTCCGTTACCTACGGCGATGACTTCGCCCTCTTGCGGCTTCTCTTTAGCCGTGTCGGGGATGATGATTCCCCCCTTCACGGATTCCTTCTCTTCCAGCCGCCGCACCAACACGCGGTCGTGTAGCGGCGTGATGTTCACAGCCATTTTTGCAGTTCCTCCGGTGATTTGCTGAGTGTTGCCCGATTAGGAGAACAGGTAATTAGCACTCCTCGCAGGCGAGTGCTAATATAGCAAATCCAGCAGGACTGTCAAGCCGAAACCGGACAATTCTCGATTTCCCCAGGCCTGCAATATGGCGATTTAATCGTATTTATTTCATATACTTAGGAGATGTCCGGTTTTTCCGACACTTGGCCATTGAGTTGCCATCACCTGAGGGTTAGAATCCCATCCTCAGAGGCAGGGACGTGCTGACCCTCTTCTACATTCGCCTCTTCGCGTTCACGGCGGGCACGCTCGTCTATCTGTTCCTGCTCGCCCTGATCCTTGGCCATCGCCGCCCGCGCAAGTTCGAGCGGCTGCTCTTCTTCCTGGTGCTCTCGCTCTTCTTGATTTACGCGGGTGGCCTGCTCGAAATCAATGCTCGAATTCAATATGGCTCGCCGCCAGACGTCACGCAGATTTTCTACACGAGCCTGACCGCACTGGGAATTGTGTTTCTGCTCCCGCTGGTTGTTCAGACTCACTTGGAGTACTTCCGGCAGGTGCGCAACGCGTCGGTCGCTTGGTGGGTTCTTGCATTGTCCTATTCGCTGTATCTGATCCCGACAGCAATGGTGGTTCTTGCCGCGCAAATCGCGAATACCCACCCCAAGCTGGGGTTCATCGGATTCCTCAACACTCTGGTCCGACAATCGGGAGCGATCGTAATTTCTTCCGCAATGGTTGCATCGCTCCTGGAGTTTTGGCTTTCACGCTCGACTAACGAACCTGCCGAGCGCAGTATGTTTCGCTGGTTGGCTGGTGGATCCCTAATCGTCGCGCTGTGGCCGCTCGTTGCGATACCTGACGGGATTCTGCCAATGGTGGTGAGTGATAATCTGTTCGCTGCTATCTCCGTCGTTGGAGTGTTTCCGGGCGCCTTGCTGATTCACTACTCTTTGCTCGGAAGATTCTTAGAGTTCGGATCGCAGAGAAACCTAGTTTACGCGCTGTCCGCCACCTTTCTTGCACTGCTGTATCTTGCGCTTGTGCGGCGCGTCAGCGGCTGGCTCGAACCTGCTCTGCCGCCCGAGGCGACCGCCGCGATCCTGATCTTCGTGCTGATTTTCCTATTTGAGCCGCTGGAACGGGTAATCGGGCCCGCGCTCCATCGCCGATTTCACGAGCGCGTGGGCCATCTCCAGCAATTGACCGTCGAGCTACAGCAGGAAGCGCGCCATGGCGACCTCGCGCGGCTGGTCGCGTTTGCCGAGCATCGAATCCGCGAAAAGTTCGGGCTTGCGGCCGTGCGGTTGTCCATTCCACGCGACACCTCGCAAAAAGCGCTGGAAGCGCCGGGCGGGCTTGGGCACGCCGTGCAAATCCCGCTGCTGAAGGACGGAAAAGAAATTGGCCTGCTCGAAGCTGCTTCCACCGGCACGTTCTTGACCGGCGAGACAACCGCGTCGCTCGAATTCATGGCCGAACAGCTTCCGGCGATGATCGATCTGTCGCGCCTGATCGAAGAAAAACTGCGGCTTGAACGCGAACTAGCCGAGCGCGAGCGCCTAGCGCTTCTAGGCCAAATGGCCGCGAGCGTGTCGCACAATCTGCGCAACCCGCTCAGCTCGATGAAAACCGTTCTGCAAGTCCAGCTCGAAAATCCGGATTTGCCGTTCGATCTGCGGCACGACTGCGCGCTGGTGGTGGATGAGATCGACCGCATGAGCGCAAAGCTCACGCAGCTTTTGCGCTTTGCGAAGCCCTCAGTCAACGGGCAGCGCGTCGCCGCCGTCGCGCTGGCGAAACAAACCGCAGCGTTGTTCGGGCGCGATGCCGAGCGCCGAAACGTGCGGCTCGAATTTGAATGCCCGCCGGATGAAATTTCCGTTCTTGCATCCGAGGACGCTCTAAGCGAAGTGCTGTCGAACCTGATCGTGAATGCGATTGAGGCGCAACCGAACGGCGGACGCCTGCGGCTGACCCTCGCTCGCAGCGCAGACCGGCTGGAAATCGTTGTCGAGGACGATGGACCGGGAATTTCCGCGGACTTGCGAGCAAAAATGTTTCAGCCTTACTTCACGACGAAGGCGACCGGAACGGGGCTGGGGCTTTCGATCGTCGCGCGGCGCGTGAGCGAAATGGGCGGCACGCTCGCGTGCGAAAGTCCCGCAAGAGATGGCAAGGGAACGCGCTTTCGATTGAGCCTTCCGATCGCGGCGGGAGAGTCCGGCTAAGTCATGCAAACGATTCTCATCGTGGATGACGAGGCAGCGGCTCGCTACGGGATACGGCGCGCCCTTGAGGGAAATTACCGCGTTGTCGAAGCCGAATCGGCGGGCGCGGCGCGCGGCGCGATCGCGAGCGAGGACCCGCAGCTGATTCTTCTCGATCTCGTGATGCCGGGTGAGGGCGGCCTCGAATTTCTGCGCCGGCTTCGCGCGGAAGGCCGCGAGATTCCCGTGCTGATTGTCTCCGCGCTCGATACGGCGAAGACCGCGGTCGAAGCGCTCCAGAGCGGAGCGACCGATTACATCGTAAAGGGTTTCGACATCGAAGAGCTGCGCAACCGCGTAGCGAACATCCTGAAACTCTCGGAGCTGGGCGCGGAAAACCAGCGCCTGCGGCGCGAGCTTGTCGCGGAAGGCCAATTCGGCCGGATGCTCGGAAATTCCGCAGCGATGCGAAACGTATTCGAGATGGCCGACCGCGTTGCGCCAACGGATGCGACTGTATTGATTCTCGGCGAGAGCGGAACCGGAAAGGATTTGCTCGCGCAGGAAATTCACGCGAGGTCGCCGCGTGCGAGCAAACCATTTGTCGCTGTGAATTGCGCCGCGTTGCCGGAAAGCCTGATCGAATCTGAACTTTTCGGCTACGAAAAGGGCGCGTTCACCGGCGCGGCGCAGCAGCGCAAGGGAAAATTCGAGGTCGCTTCCGGCGGCACGCTTTTTCTCGACGAAATCGGCGACATGAATCCGGTGACGCAAGCGAAGGTGCTGCGCGCGCTCGAGAACCGCAAGATCGAGCGCCTCGGCGGCTCGCACACGATTGATGTGGACGTTCGCGTGATAAGCGCGACGCACCGCGACCTGCCCGCGGAAATTCGAGCGGAACGATTTCGCGAAGACCTGTACTATCGCCTCCGCGTGGTGACTCTGGAAATACCGCCGGTGCGCGCGCACAAAGAGGACATAACGCTGCTGGCGGACACGTTCCTCGCACAGCTCGGCGCGCGGCATGGCCGCCATTCGCGCCTGAGCCGGGAAGCGATGGAACAATTGCGCCGCTACGACTGGCCCGGCAACGTTCGCGAGCTGCGAAACGTTCTGGAGCGGGCGCTCGTGCTGACGCGAAACGATGAAATCCGTGTGGATGATTTGCCCGGAGAAATTCGACAGGGCGGGACAGGCGTCGCGGCTTCGCGAAACTCCGGAGGAGATACATTTCTCTCGGAATCCGATTTTCGCGAAGCGAAACGGAAATTCGAAATCGAGTATCTGAAGCGCAAGCTCGAAGAGCATCATTGGAACGTGTCGAAGACGGCCGAGGAAGTGGGACTACACCGGCAAAGCTTGCAGGAAAAACTGCGCGAGTTGGGCATCAAGCGCCCCGGAAAGTAAGCATCGAAGAGGTGAAGCGATGATTCCGATTCGCGATCTTTTTGAAAGCCACTTGACGGTCGCCGATCTGCAACGCTCGATGAAGTTTTTCGGCGATGTGCTCGGGCTGGAACTCGCGCTGGTTGTACCCGAGCGCAAGGCAGCATTTTATTGGGTCGGCGGGCGAGGCAAATCGATGCTCGGCGTTTGGGAAGCGGGCAGCGGGCCGCAGCGAATGAGCCTTCACATTGCGTTCACGGTGGAGCTTGCGGACCTGCTGGATGCGCCGGAACGTCTTCGGGCTGCGAATGTGACTCCGCTCGATTTCGCGTGTAATCCCACGGACGAGCCGGATGTGCTGGCGTGGATGCCCGCTGCTTCGGTTTTCTTCCACGACCCGGACGGGAACCTTCTCGAGTTCATCACAATGTTGTCCAATCGCCCGCAACCGGAATTGGGAGCTGTCGGCTGGAGCGAGTGGACTCGCAGGCAAAAGTAGCGTCGCGAGAGGCGCACAGCGAAATGAAAACGGTGAAACAAGTCGCTGGGTTCGTTTTGGCGGGCGGCGAAAGCTCGCGCATGGGGCGCGACAAAGGGCTTCTTGAATTGGACGGAGTGCCGCTCGCGGTGCGCGCCGCGAAATTAGCGGAGTCGGTGACGGGCGCTCCCGCGACGATCATCGGCGGCGCTGCGTACGAATCATTCGGATTGCGTGTAATAGGCGACGATTGGCCTGGTTTGGGCCCGCTCGGCGGAATTGCGACGGCGTTGCGCGCGTCGGAGACGCCGTGGAATCTGGTGGCCGCGTGCGACCTGCCGTACCTCACGAAGGAGTGGCTTGAGTTCCTCATCGGGCGCGCGCTCGCGTCGCACGCAGACGCGCTGCTGCCGATGAACGAGCGTGGCGCCGAGCCTCTTTGCGCGATGTATCGCAAGCGCTGCGAGCCAATGATTCGCGCCGCACTCGAACGCGGCACGCGAAAAGTTACGGACGGACTTGCGGGCCTGCGCGTCGAAAGCATCGAACCCGCCGAATGGAAAGTCTTTGATTCCGAGGGCCTCCTATTCAAGAATATGAATTCACCGGCGGACTACGAGGAAGCCAAAGCAAGATTGGACGGGCGCTCCAGGCGATGAGCGAACACTACTTCGAATTCCGCAACGTGTCGAAAGCGTTTGACGAGAACGCCGTGCTCAAGGACGTCAGCTTTTTCGTCGAGCAGGGCGAGACCGCCGTGATCCTCGGACGTAGCGGCGTGGGGAAATCCGTTTCGCTGAAACTTCTGTTGGGGTTTCTCCAACCCGATGAAGGACGAATCGTCGTCGCAGGCAAAGACGTGACCGGCTGGACCGAGGAACAGTTTTCCGAAATCCGCCGCCGTGTGACGATGGTTTTTCAGTCGGGCGCGCTTTTCGACTCGCTCACCGTGGCCGAAAACGTGGCATTTCCGCTCGAAAGCCGCGGCGGGCACAAGGACGGGGAAAAAATCGAGGCCACCGTCAAGGAATTGCTCGAGATGCTCGAAGTTGCCGAATTCGCGGACCGGCTGCCCTCCGATTTGAGCACCGGAATGAAGCGCGCGGTGGCGATCGCGCGCGCGCTGGGCGAAAATCCCGACGCAATTCTGTACGATGAGCCGACGACGATGGTGGACCCGCTGATGGCGTCGCACATCAGCGAACTGATTCTGAAATTGAAAATAAAATTCAAGAAGACGTCCATCGTCGTCACGCACGATACCCATCTCGCGAAAAAACTCGCCGATCGGATCATATTTCTTCAGGAAGGCCGCGTCGCGTTTTTCGGAAAGTGGGCCGAGCTTGAAAGTTCCAAGGATCCCTTCCTCCGGAATTTCCTGCAACAGGACGAACTGATTCCCGCGCTGGACGCCACCGCGTGAGCGAACCCGCTGCATCCGCTACAAAACCGCAACTTCCCCGCGTGATGGGGTTCTGGGACGTGATGCTGTTCAACATCGTGACGGTGCTCGGGCCGCGGTGGATTGCAGCGGCGGCGCACAACGGCACTTCGTCGATCAGCCTCTGGATTCTTGCAGCGCTGCTTTTCTTCGTGCCTACGGCGCTCGTGATTGCGGAACTCTCGACGCGATTTCCGGAGGAAGGCGGGCTTTACGCGTGGTCGAAGGACGCTTTCGGCGAATTTCACGGATTCGTGGCGGGCTGGACCTACTGGATCTACACGCTATTTTATTTTCCCGCGCTGCTTTTCGCGAGCGCCGCGATGGCCGCGTACATCGGAGGAATCGGGTACGCCCCGATGGCGCAGAACCGCACGTTTCTTCTGGTGGGATCATTCGCGCTGTTTTTTGTCGCCGTCTTCATGAACATCATCGGGCTGCGCATCGGAAAATGGCTGCAAAATGCGGGCGCAGTGGGCACGTTTGTTCCGCTGATGATGTTGATCGTCGCCGCCATTTTCGTGTGGTGCCGCCAGGGCTCGCAGACGCATTTCACGTGGAGCAATATCCTGCCGCACTGGGATTGGAACACGGTCAATTTCTGGCCGCAGATTGCGTTCGCGTTCGGCGGGCTGGAGCTTGTTTCGTCCATGAGCGAAGAAATACGCGAGCCGCGAAAGACTTTTCCTCGCGCGATTCTCGGGTCGGGGATCGTGATCGCCGTGATTTACATCGCGGGAACGGTCGCGGTGCTTTCGCTGATGAGCAGCGTAAATGTGGACCCAAAGAGCGGCGTGTTTCAGGCGCTGACGATCGCTTCCGGAATTCTCAAGATTGGGGCGCTCGGAATTATTGCGGCGCTGCTCGTGACCGTGGGCAATGCAGGCGGCGTGGGCTCGACGGTCGCGGGAATCGCGCGCGTGCCGTTTGCCGTCGGAGTGGATCGCTACCTGCCCGAGGCCTTCGGCAGAGTTCATCCGCGATGGCAGACGCCGCACATTTCGATTCTGGTGCAGGCCGGAATCTCGGGCGCGATTCTGCTGCTGAGCCAGATCAGCGAAACCAC
>JBAWGF010000194.1:0-5720 GCA_049592615.1 Candidatus Acidiferrales bacterium | reverse complement strand
TTCGAACGGCCGCGGGCTCGTTTGCCCATCGCCTACTTCTTCCTGGCTAGATCGGCCTTGATGCCAGCAAGCGAGCGAACGCGTCCAGCCTTCAAATCTTCGACGCCGGCTCGCAAGCCTTCCAGTTCGCGCTCTTCCATGAACAGGACAACCGTGTTCAGGACGGAAATCAACTGCTGCTGCATTTCCATGAATTTCTCGTAGGTCAGGAGCACGGCGAGCGGTTGATCGTTGTCCTGGATGACAAAAGTCAGCACGTTTTCCTTGAGCTTTGCGGCATTCCATTCGCGCAGCTTGCTGACACCCACGTGCCGCACATTCGGGTCAATCACCGGAATTTGAGCTACAGCCATGGTCGTCTCCTTGTCTCGGCGCTCCTCGATCGAGCGCTTCCAGCCGTCTGAGGAGGAGAGTATCAGGTTGACGATATTGTGTCAACATATTGTGCACATAGAGACAATATAATGACACATTATTGATGCAATGTTGACAGCGCTTGGTTTGCCTAAGCCTCCACCAGATGGTTGCGGATGGCGAAGCGGACCAGATCGCTGAAGCTCGTGAAATTCATTTTGTGCATGATGTGATTGCGGTGGCTTTCAATCGTGCGCGTGGAAACCCCGAGCGTTCCCGCCGCTTCCTTGTTGCTTTTTCCCTCGGCCAGCAATTGCACGATTTCAACTTCTCGCGGAGTGAGCGGCGTTCCCGGCAGGGAATTGCCCGCCGAAGCGTTTTCCGTAGGGCTGTAAACGTACGTTTGCAGCATGGAAGCCGCGAGCCGGCCGGTCATCACCGGGTGTCCGTGGCGAATCTGCTCGACCGCCGTGATCAGGTCGGTATCCGCGTCGCTCTTCAGCAGGTAACCCACCGCGCCCGTGCGCAGCGCTTCCTTCGCAATCTCTTCGGAGAAATGCATCGTGAGGATCAGGATTTTCGTTTCGGGCACAGCCTCGTGAATCGCGCGCGTCGCCTGCAGGCCGTCCATTTCCGGCATCGTCAAATCCATCACGACCAGATCCGGCTTCGCCTTTTTTGCCAGCTCGATTGCTTCGCGGCCGTTGCCCGCCTCACAGCAAACCTCCACGGCGGGATGCGTTGCGAGGATCGTCTTGAGGCCGCGCCGGACGACGGGATGATCGTCCACCACGAGTATGCGAAGCGGTTTTGTGGCCTGCATGAATTCAACCTCCCGGAGAAATTGGCTGGCCGATCGGGAGCGTGCCGAGGATCGTAGTCCCGCCGCCCGGCTCGCTGCGGATTTCGAGCCTTCCGTCCAACTGTTTCATCCGTTCGCGCATTCCGGCGATGCCCACTCCGAATGAGGCGTTCGAGTGCGTCCCGGCCCGCGATTCCGGCGAAGGCATTCCGCGGCCGTAGTCCTGGATTTCAAAGCGCGCACTGCCGGGCTCGCGCGTGAGGCGGATCGCCGCGGTGCGGCTTCCGGAGTGGCGGTGCACGTTCGTCAGCGCCTCCTGCACGATTCGAAAAATCGTCGTTTCGATTTCCTGCGACAACCTGCCAAATTCTTCTGAAACTTCCACGGTCACGGAGATGCCGCTCCGCTCGGTGAATCCCGCCGCGAACCATCGCAGCGCCGAGTCCAGTCCCGCGAGATCGAGCGTCGGCGGATGCATGAGATAAGCCATGGTTCGGACTTCGCGGATGGCATCCTCGGCGAGCAGCGTGGAGGATTCCTCGAGCGCGTGCGCGAGCGTCTTTTCGCCCGGCAGCGCTTCCCGCAGCCGCGACAGGCTCATCTGGAGCGCCGCCAGACTCTGCACAACCGTTTCGTGCAGGTCGCGCGCCACCCGCCGCCGCTCCTCGTCGCGCAAATTCAGGACCCGTCTGGTCAGCTCCTGGAGCGATTTCTCAAAAGCTTTGTGCTCGGTGATGTCCTGCGACATCCCGCGAATGCTGGTGACGCGTCCCGCCGCATCCACGATTGGAACGGCTCGCGAGTGAAAAATGCAAACCTGAAGATTCGCCCGCACGAACCGGAATTCGTTCTCGAGCGGGCGGCCCTCGGAAATCAACGCTGCGACGTCCTTCCACAATCGAGCGCGATCCTCCGGGTGGATGTGCTGGCAGGATCGCTCGAGCGAGATGACCTCCGACTCGGGCTTGAGCCCCAGCATCCGGAAAAAGTGATCGGACCACACGAAGCTGCGCGACTCGACGCTGTATTCCCAGCTCCCGATGTCCGCGAGTTCCACCGCTTGTTCCAGCAGCGCCAGAGTGTTGCGAAGTTTTTCATCGGTGGATTTTTGTTCCGTAATGTCCCGCGCCAGCAGACACACCTTCGTCGCGCCCGCGTGCGCCAGCGGCATCACCCGCACCAGGATGGTGTGCTTGCCGTCGGCCAGCTCAAACGAATGTTCGATGTCCTGGCCGCGGCCCGTGGCCAGTGCGTGAAGCGCCTCCTTGCGGATTTGGTGGAGCAGCTCTTTGCCGAACAACGCCTCGAGCGGGAGTTTCAACAATTCGTCCAACGGCCGGGGAAGTATGGAATCGTTGGAACAGGAAACGGCGTGAACCATGCCTTCCGGATTCAGCACGAAAACGAAATCATCTCGCGACTGCACGATGGATTGAAGCAGATCCCGCGGCGATTCGTCGGGTGAACCGACGCTGTAAATAGTGGAGGGACTCGTGTCACGCTCATCGGGAGAGCGCGACGTGGAAAATTCGAATTCAAGTGGGTTCTGATCGGCCAATTGCCTCGCCCCGTCTTCAGTCGAGGTTGAATGAACAACTCAGTAGGTACAAAACAAGCCGTGCACTCTTGACACGCCAAGCCAGGTGAATGACCCCGACGAGAGCGGGCTCGTTTCAGGGCGTCACAACTGAGCGGAAATTACTCTCTCGTTAATACCGTGTCAAGGAAATATTACTGCCCCTCGGCAGGATTGCGGTGCCCGCGTGCGAAAAAGTCACACTCCCAAATTGGGTACTGTTGCGAATTGAAACAGTCGCTTTTTTGTTCTAAAGAATAAATTCTAGCTGGAAGGGGAAGTTGTTTCTAAAGTATCAAACGGCATTTCCGATTAGGATATCGAGGAATGTCGGGACGGTTACTTCATCTTGCCGGAGCTGTCGGCAACTTCAGCGTGCCGGGCGTTAGACCTGGGTTTCTTGTGGCTCCGGCAAGGTGAGTACAACTCTCTCCGTCGCACCGCCGCCAACCGCCACCGCTCTTCCTCATTTGCCAATCGACCTGGGTCGGGTTCTGGGCCGCAGTTTCCCTCTTAAAGGAGCGGTGTATGACGCAGTTAGCAATGCGCATTCTTGTCGTCGGCACGCCCAACGCCGGCACCATGGCAACACTCGAGCGGCTCGCACGTCACGGATGGGGATCTCATTTTATCGGCCGCGCGAGTGAAGCGGAAACTCTGCTTGAAACGTTTCAGGTGGACGTCGTCCTCGCGCAGGAAAATCTTCCCGACGGCAGCGGATACCAGTTGACCGAACCGGTCAGGAATCAGTCCGGCACTCTCCTCGTGGCCGTGGCCCTTTCGGAAACCAGCTTGTGGCTTTCCGTGGTTGAGCGCGGCAACCAGAGCCTCGGCACGCGCGCGATCGGCTCCGAATTGCTTGGACGCGAACTCGAAACCCTGCTCTACCGCCCGGTCCTGAAATATTTCCCGGTCACGGATCGTCTCCGAACCGTTGCTCCACTGGAACGCGAGGGACTCCGCATCGTTTCAAAGCGCGAGATACCGCCTCGCCGCAACGGTTCCGCCTCGCCCAGGGTGGCTTGAGATGGGCGCCACCCATTCACCACGCGGGCTTGCGCGGCGCGAACGGGGCCGATTCGGCAAGCCGGCAGGACGCGGCGGCATCGCACACCGCGAATGCATCGCTATGCGGGATCTCACGGAGTGCCTCCTGCAGGCATACGATTCCGTCGCGGACCGCGCCTACCGAAAATATCTGAACCGTGGCGCCGAGCCGGGCAGGGAACTCGACGATTGGCTCAGCGCCGAGCGCGAAATGCAGCACGAGCTCGACGTGGACATCTCCGAATCGGAAAGCGTCGTCACCGTGCTCGCCAGCGTGCCGGGATTTCTCGGCGATGAAATTGACATCGGAGTGGAATCCGGCTGGCTGATCATTCTCGGCCGCCGCAGTCGTACGGCTCGACCGGGCGATCCGGAGAATGGTAGTTCTCTCGTTGGGGCGAAGCATGCTGCGCCCGGCAAAGGTGCTTGGCATCGCCGCGTCCCTTCGCCTCGCTCGGACAATCCGGCAAATGGCCCCGCGCCGCCGCAAATCGAATGCATCTTTTCCGTTATCCCGCTGCCCGCCGATGTGGACCCGACGCGCTGCAACGCCGTCCTCGCCGACGGCCTCCTCGGCATCCGCATGCCCAAGCGCGCAAACTAGCTCCGCCTGTCATTCCTAGGAGTCCGCCGCATGCAAACAACGAGGTATCTGAAATCACTCGAGGGGCTTGATCAAACTAGCGGGCATTCGTAGAAACGCGTGGCTCATGGGCTCGCCGGTCAGTCGCGCGCCGCCTCTTCAGAGGTAAACCGTTCTCCCCGCGTTCCTTCTTGGCATAGTACAGGCCCACCACCACTCCAATTAGGCTCGCGATGATAATTGGGAGAAGGCCGAATAGGACGCTCATAATCTTTTCGTTTCTATGACGATTCCTGCTGCAGCAAGTACCAGCACTAAAATCAGAATAAGCAGAACGCCCCACCAAGTCAACGATTGCTTCGTAATGTATATTTCGAGAGGGGCGAAAACACCAACTAGTACCGCAGCTTCTCTAAGAAGCTCGCCGATCATCTCAGCCGGGGTATCCTTTTCTCCTCTTGGCATTTTTGTGGTCTGCAGCGACCTACATAGACACTAATTTGTATACGTTGGTCAATAGGGTAATTACCTAGATAAATATCTATTCCTAGGATGACCTGGCGGGAGCAGGGCTGGGGCCTACTGCGATGCTTGCGACGCCGGTGTTCGTTTCCGCCACCAAATCGCGGCGCCCGCGACGATCGAAACCAGGCTCGCGGCCTGCGCGTTCGTCAGTCCGAAAATCCACGGCGGGTTGATGCGGATATATTCCACCAAAAATCGCGCCGCGCCCGTCAGCACCAGAAACACCGCAAAAACTGTTCCTGCATTCGGCGCGCCACTCTTTCGAGTTTCGTCGCTCTCCGCCGCGCGCGCAATGTCGGCGCCCGGCTTCCACATGCGCCACAAAATCCACGCAATCGCGCACGCCGCGATGAATTCATAAATCGGCGTGGGATGCACTCGCTCGGTCGTCGGCACGAGCCCGTTCGGAAAACTCATCCCCCACGGCAGCGACGTCGCCTCGCCGTAATCGCCGTCGCCCGAGAGGAGGCATCCGATTCGCCCGATGCCGTAGCCGAGCGCCGCCGCGGGCGATCCCGCGTCGAGCAGCGCAAACACCGGAATTCCGCGCCACTTCGCGAGAAGCAGATACGTCGCGAATCCCGCGATGAGTCCGCCGAACCACGCGAACCCGAATTGGCTCAGAAACTGGTGCACCGGGTCCGCGAAAAATTCGCGCGGCGATTCGAGCAGGTGATACAGCTTTGCGCCGAGCAGTCCCACGAGGCAGGGAAGCGCGATCAGCGTTTCCGCGTCCGTGTCGATTCCGCGCCGCCGCAAATCCGCGCGCAGCACGTAAAACGCCGCCAGCATCGCGCACGCCACCATCAGCCCGTACGTCGGAATCCCCAGCC
>JBAWGF010000193.1:0-10549 GCA_049592615.1 Candidatus Acidiferrales bacterium | reverse complement strand
TATAAACGAATTCTCCATTCAATAGTGGGGCCGTAGCGCAGTTGGGAGCGCGCATCGATGGCATCGATGAGGTCGCGGGTTCGAACCCCGCCGGCTCCACCAAGATCAACAACCTTGCGAATGCATCTTGGTAGGATCCCTGCTTGGCACCGTCAATCGCGGCTCAACTCCGTTCATGCAACAGCCTCGGCTTCGCTCTCATCTAAGTAACCAGCTTTGGATGAGCGTCGGGCAGACTTCACTGCCAACTGAATCGAAAGGAGATGCGAGTGACTAAGGCGCTGTTTTCGGCGAATCGAGTTCCTCCGGTCAGCCGCGCGTATGCCCCTCGCCATCTCCTCACGCAGTTTCAACCCGTCAGTGGACGACGGACTGTATTCTCCGTAAGTAACACAAAACAAAGGATCGATTCCCTTTCAGCCCGCCACAGAATCAAGCGGTGCTCCAAAGTGAGGCTGGCCCGACCGTTTTCTCCGAAACCTGAATCTCGATCGCGCGGATACCAAGCCCCACACGCTAGTACCTTTGGCGGATACCCTTTTTGTCAGATTTTGTTACCCTTGAAACAATGCAAGCCCGGCCGGTGTCAAACGTACTATAGGACACGGCCTGAAGGAGACCGGCGGAAGGCATGTCCGACCTAGCACAATCGTTGCCGTGGGGCCGCGATGAAGCCGAGCTGGTAACCGAGCTTCAAGCGGGATCCGACACGGCCTTTGACTGGCTCGTGACGTACTACCACGCGGGTGTGTTCAATCTGGTGTACAGCATTCTCTCGGACGCCTCCGACGCCGCCGATGTGACCCAGGAAGTTTTTCTTCGCGCCTTTCGCGGAATTCGCGGTTTTCGCCGCGGCAGTTCGCTGAAGACCTGGCTCTACCGGATTTCCGTCCGCCAAGCGCTGAATCATCGCCGGTGGTGCTGGCGGCATCATCGCTATCAGGTTTCGATCGACGCCGAAGAAGAGGGAAAGAATCCGGCGCTGGAATTGAAAGACGGCGAAGCGACGCCGTTCGAGCAGCTCGCGACGCAGGAAATGCAATCGACCGTGCGGCGCGCGCTCGACCAGGTGCCTGCGCTGTTTCGAAGCGCCGTGATTTTGAGGGATCTCGAGGGGCTTTCATACGAAGAGGTAGCGGAAGTGCTGGAAATATCCGTCGGAACTGTGAAGTCGCGAATCCTCCGCGGGCGCCGCTTGCTCAAAGAAATTCTCGATCCGCTGCTGCACGCGCAGCACGCGGAGTCCGCAGTCGTGACAGAATCGCAAGCCTGTGAAACACCCGCGCGCCCTGAAATCAATTCTCGATTTACTCCTGCACCGCGCTCGATGCAGGTCGCTCGCGCATCTGCGTTTTCACCAGCGCGAGCGAACGGAGGTCGGCGATGAATTGCCGCGAAGCAGGACGCCGCCTGGCCGGATATCTCGATGGCGCGATTAGCGCGCGCGAACACGCCGGCATCCGTAAACATTTGAGTTCTTGCGAAGGATGCCGCCGGGAACTCGAGCAGTATCGGCGGCTCGCCGTTTCTCTCGCGAATGTCGCGGCAGTTCAGCCACCCGCAGATCTCGCAATGCGCATTCGTGTGCAGGCTTCGCAGGCGCGGCCTGCGTGGGCCGGCGTTCACCGCTTGTGGAAACGCGCGGCGATGGTGTTTGAAGATATTCTTGAGCCGCTCGCGGTTCCTGCGACGGGCGGAATCTTGACGGCGCTCGTCGTTTTCGTTCTCGTCGTGCAGAATATGCTGGTGGGGATGCCGCTCGGCCGCGTTGTGCCCAACGATTTGCCTCTCAATCTGGTTCAGCCCGCGCGATTGGAAAGTCTGGCGCCATTCTCGGTGCCGGGCGTTGTTTCGGAAGAGGGCCATCCAAACTCGGGCGCTCTGCTGCTGGAAGCAACGCTCAACGCGCAGGGCCAGGTCGTCTCCTTCAACATCATCTCCGGTCCCAATGATGTCGCCGTGAAGCGCCAACTCGATCAGGTCCTGTTGTTCTCCCGCTTCCGACCCCAGTTGAGCTTCGGCCGTCCGACCGGCGGTGGCCGGGTGTTATTGAGCTTCAGTGAGGTTCGCGTCCGCGGGTAAGATTTCCTCCCCGCCAGATTCCCGCTCTTCCCGTTTTGCGATTCCTTGACTCTGCCGTGGCCGACTATTAGAGTTTGTGTTTATCTGCGGGTCATTTCGCGGAGCGCGCGATGGGGGAAAGCAACCCCATCCCGCGCAGGAAAATCCAAGGGTTTGAGGAGTTCGCCTATCCAAAAGTATCTTCAGGGGTTTCCCATCCTCGCTCGCATCGCCGCCCTGGTCGTGCTTTGCGCCGTTCCGGGGTTTACCGCCAGAGCGCAGCAGGCTTCGCAGACATACACGACTGGCATCAGCGTCGAACCAAGTCCGCAATTGTTTGCCACACTCTGTGCGCTCGACGCAGCGGGGCTCGATGCGGATGTGAGCACCCTCGCGCAAATGCCGGCGCGTCTCGCGCTGCGCGACGCCATGCTGAAAATGGACGGGCCTGCAACGCATGCCTTGCGCGAATTCTATCGCGACCACGCGCTGGCCGATCCGGGCGAGACGCTCTCGCGCTACATCACGTTTGCGCTGGTCGCCGGTCCACCTCCGCGATTCCAGTATCTTGTGGACCACGATCTCCTGCCTCCGGACGTTGTGTCGATCGACGGTTTTCAAGAAGTCCTCGCAAATTTCTACCGCGAAGCGCATCTCGACGCCCAGTGGGCGAGTGTCGAGCCCGACTATTTGCGCGCGACCGCGATTGCCCAGGCGCCGGTTCGGCGAATCGTCACGCTCACGAACGCTTACCTGCGCGAAATCATCAAGCCGACGTTTGGGCACACATTTACAGTTTACGTCGAGCCGCTCGTCGGCAATCGCACCAACTTCCGCAATTACGGCAATCACTACGCCATCGTCATCGGCGCGGGTTCGCTGTTTCCCACCGCGGATATTCAGCACGCCTATTTGCATTACATGCTCGACCCGTTTCCGATCCGCTATCGCAAGGAGCTGGACGCCAAAAGCGCGCTTCTGGAAATTGCCGCGCGAGCGCCGAGGCTTCCGGTGGAGTACCGCACCGATTTCCTTGCGTTCGCGGATGAATGCTTGATCAAGGCCGTGGAGCTTCGCCTTCGCAAGACGACACCTGCTCAATTGGAAGCCTCGCTGCAGGACGCGGACGTCGCCGGTTTCATCCTCGTGCGGCCGATCGTGGCGCAATTGCAAAAGTTTGAGAAGGCCGAGCCGGCGATGTCGTATTATTTCCCGGACCTGGTCCACGGAATTGATGTTGCGGCGGAACAGAAGCGCTTGAAGGGCTTCACTTTTGCGGCGATTGAAACCGCACCGCCGCCGCAGCCAGCGGACGCGGGCGCGAGCGATCAAACTTCCGAGCTCGATACCTGGCTCGCCGAGGGCGATCATCAAATTGCAGCGCGGGATGTGGCGGCGGCAACGGAAACGTTTGAAAAAATTCTGGAAAAATACCCGGACGAACCGCGCGCAATCTATGGTCTGGCCATCGTGTCCGTTCTTAGCGGCAAAGCGACGCTTGCGAAGGAATTGTTCGAAAGGCTAGTTTCGCCGCCCGCCGCAACCGGCCCGGGCGCGCAAAAAGCGGCGGCCACCACCGACCCGACGATTCTGGCTTGGTCGCACGTATATTTGGGGCGCATCCACGATCTCGAACTTGATCGCGAACTGGCGGTGAACGAATACCGCGCGGCGATTGCCGTCGAAGGGGCGCCCGAAGCCGCTCGGGTGGCGGCCGAGCGCGGTGCGGAAAACGCGTACCAGCCGCCGCGTGCAAATGAAAAAGAAACGCAAAAACCTTGAGCGCGCCGCCGGTTCGCGCGTCGCGCTGGAGAGTCTCCATTCACGGAGGGAGAAGGAAATGAAGCTCCTGTCAATTCGCAGTGGAATCGGAATCTTGGCGCTCGGCCTCGGAATAGCAGTGGCGCTTGCGCCGTCCTCGTTTGCGCAAGGATACGGCGGTGGAGGGGCGCAGCAGGGGACGCAGCAACAGCCCGCTGCCAATAAGCCTCCTGCGCCTGCCGCGCAACCAGCCGCTGCCGATGCGCCCAAGGTGGACCCAGCGGAGGAGGCTGCCTACAAGACGTTCTACGACACGAACCCGCAAGATACGGACAAAGTCATCCAGCTCGGTGAACAGTTCCTGAAGACTTACCCGGACAGCAAACGATACCCCCCGGCTGTTTACTCGCGCCTCACGCAGGCGTATTTCGACAAGCAGGCGTACGACAAAATGTACGCTGCCGGGGACAGGGCGCTTGCGCTCAACCCGGACGACGTCATGGTCCTCACCATGATTGGCTGGGTGATTCCGCACAACTACAATCCCAACGATTTGGAATCGGACCGGCGCCTCAACAACGCGGAAGCCTACGAGAAGCACGCGCTTCAAGTCCTCGCCACGCTCGAAAAGCCGGCCAATCTCACGGACGAGCAATTCGCGAAAGTGAAAGCGGAAGCGCAGGGAAGGGCGCACAGCGGCCTCGGCCTTGTCTATTTCCGGCGCAATCAATACGCCGAGTCCGTGGCGGAACTGCAACTGGCGAGGCAGTTGGATCCCCAACCGGACGCGGTGGATTACTTCGTGATGGGGATCGAACTCGAAAAGTTGAAGAAGTACGCCGATTCCGCTGATGCCTATCAGAAGTGCGCCCAGATCCCCAGCGGCTTGGCGGACCGCTGCAAGCAGAGCGCGGACCAGGCGAAGAAACTCGCCGCATCGCAACCGGCGCCGCCCAAGTAGCACACGAGGCCACCCTGCAATGACGGATGAGGAGCGCGGAGTTCTCGAGACGATCCTCGGTCATCGTTTCCAGCATCCCGACTGGCTTGAGAGAGCGCTCACGCACCGCTCCCACCGCCAGAATTCGAATGGCGCCGACAATGAACGGCTCGAATTCCTGGGCGACCGCGTTCTAGGGCTCGTCGTCAGCGAAGAGCTTTGCCGGTTGTTTCCCGAATGGGATTCCGGGAAGCTGTCGAAAGGACTGGCGCGGCTCGTGAGCGCTTCGTCCGTTCATTCCGCGTCGCGACGATTGAAGATCGGCGGCCATCTCCGTCTCGGTCCCGGAGAAGAAAAGACAGGCGGACGCGAGAAGAAGCGGCTGCTCGCAGACGCCTACGAAGCAATCCTCGGTGCGATTTATCTCGACGGGGGACTCGGCGCAGCGGCTGCATTTCTGCACCGCACGCTGCTCGACCCCGCGCTTTCCGGACTCGACGGCGGACTCGAAAAGCCCGACCACAAATCGGCGTTGCAGGAATGGCTTCAGCAACGCGGACTCGGCCCCGTTGAATATCGCGTGCGCAACGAATCGGGGCCGGAACACCAGAAGACGTTCGAAGTGGAAGTCTGGCTCGCCGAAAAAAAATGGGCAGCCTCCGACGGCCGCACCAAGAAGGAAGCCGAGCAGGCGGCGGCCCGGCTGGCGCTTGAAACCCTCGTAGCCGGCCAGGGAATCGCCTGAAAGGAATCCATGGAATCGGAATCCACAGCCGCGGGACCGGCCGAGGTTTCGGAGCGCAAGCCCCGCGAAATCTCGAAGAGCGCGTTCGCGGGATACGCGGAGTCTCTTCTCGTGACCGTGCTTCTCGCCCTGTTCGGCACCACTTTCATCGTTCAGGCGTTCAAGATTCCTTCGCAATCCATGGAGCCGACGCTGCTGGTGGGCGATCATCTTCTCGTAAATAAATTCTTATTCGAAGGAACCGGCGCTTGGTACGAAAAAGTGCTGCCGTACCGCCCGATTCGCCGCGGCGACATTATTGTTTTCAAATTTCCCTATGACGATCATCCGCACTACGTGAAACGTGTGATCGGCCTTCCCGGAGATCGCGTCCGCATCGTCAACCAGCAGGTTTATATCAACGGGAATCGCCTGGCCGAGCCGTACGTCGTCCACGACTCCACCGCAAATGATGCTTTTGGCGACAATTTTCCTCCGGCGGATCGTTATTTTGCACATAGCAATTTGCGGCCGGAGTGGTTTGAGCAGATCATGGACCACGTGCAGCACGGCCAGCTCGTAGTTCCGCCGAATCATTATTTCGTGATGGGCGATAATCGCGACCGCAGTTCCGACAGCCGTTACTGGGGATTTGTGGATCGCGATGCAGTGATGGGGCGCCCCATAGTGATCTATTGGTCGGTCGAGGCAAGCTCCGACGATTACAATAACCGGGGTCTTTACGGCACGCTCCGCGGGATGGCCAGCACCCTCATGCATCTCTCCAGTCGGACCCGGTGGAAACGCATGCTGCACGAAGTTCACTAACGCAGGAATGAATCAGTATTCGCCGTGGCGAACACATTGTCCGAGACTGCACTTCGCGCGGAGCCGTTCAAGGAGGCTCGTTCGCGGCAAAGCGCCTGGATTCGCTGGCCGAAGTGGATTCTCCTCCTCTTGTTTTCCATCTGGGTCGCGGACACCGCGATTTCGTTGTTGATCCAGCACAGCCGGTTGAACCGCAAACTCACGGCTCGGCTTGAAGCGGCGTTCGGCCGGCCGGTCGAAGTCGGGAGCTACGATTTTAGTTTGTGGGGCGGGCCCACGCTTGAGGCGCGCTCGGTCACCGTCGGAGAAGATCTCCGTTTCGGCCACGAATATTTCTTGCGCGCCGAATCGTTGACGATGCGGCTGCGCTGGCAAAGCCTTCTTCTCGCGCGATTGGAGCTGGGAACACTCTCTCTTTCGCGGCCCAGCCTGAATCTCGACCGCAACGCGGACGGAAATTGGAACCTCGCGGAATGGCTCCCTCGGCCCGCGGGAAATTCCGCGCCGGGCGCCGCTACCATCGGCCCGCCGGCGCCGGAACACGCGCTCTACTTTCGCCGTATCGAAGTGGATTCCGGGCGAATCAATTTTAAGCGCGGCGATGAAAAACTTCCCTTTGCGTTTGTTTCTGTGCGCGGCTATGTCGAACCGGAAGGCCCCGGGCGATGGCGGATGGATCTCGAAGCGATCCCCTCGCGCACTGCCGTGATCGCTCAGCAGGCAGGCATGCTTCATCTCGTCGGCCATGTTGGCGGGACTTCCTCGCGGCTTCGTCCCGCCGCGCTCGAACTCTCGTGGCGCAATGCTTCCATCTCGGACGTGTTGCGTCTCACGCGCAGTTACGACTACGGTGTGCGGGGAACGCTGGGGCTTTCGATTTCCGCGCGCACCGAAGGCGACGCCTGGATTCTCGACGGGCGCACGGAGCTTGGCCAGCTTCATCGCTGGGACCTTCCCGCGCGAGGTGACAATCCTTCAGTCAATCTGATTGCGAAAGGAAAACTCGACCTGGGACCCTCGCGATTCGATTTGACCGAGGCTACGCTCGAAGCTCCGCATTCCAATGCCCACGCCGAAGGCGGCATCGAATGGGGACGCGTACCGGTTTTGAAACGCGAAGCGCTCGGTCCGGAATTGCGCCTCACTTCTTCGACCGTTGCGCTCAGCGATGTTTTCGCCTGGTACCGCGCGTTTCATTCTGACGTCGCCGATGATCTCACTCTCGAGGGTTCTTCAAACTTCGACGGGACGCTTCGCGGCTGGCCTCCGCACATCGATGAAGGGACGCTCACCATGGAGGGTGTCCAGTTGACCGGGCCGCGGCTTCCCCAGACTGTGAAGCTGAATCCCACTCAGATTCGCTTCCTCCCGGAAGGAATCCGCATGAAGTCCACAACGATTGTTTTCGGAGATCCGGGCGTCCGGCCAATCGGTACTATTTTTCTCGACGAATCGCTTGAGCCGGTACGAAAAGGGACTTCGAATTTGCGCGTTGTGGGAATGTTCCCCCAGGTCCGTGACGTCCTCTCGACGGCCAGCGCGCTCGGTTGGAATCTATCGCGTGGATGGGACTTCGCGGGTTCGGTCGGCGCGGAATTTGTGTGGCTCGGTGCGCGCTATCCATGGCAAACCGAAACGAATGGAACTGTGGTATGGGGCGGCTACAATGCCGGTTCGGTTCGCGCTCCGTTCATGAATCAGCCGGTCGAGCAAATTAAAGCAGTCGTCAGCATTAGGATGGGCACAACTCACATTTCGATCAGTTCCGCCGAGGCATTCGGCGCTCGCTGGAGGGGAAGTCTTGACCGGAGCAATCCGCCGAGCGGATGGCAGTTTTCGCTTTCCGCAGACCGGATCGCAGCAGCGGATCTCGATCGCTGGCTCAACCCTCGCTGGGGCCAGAGTCTCCTCGATCGAATGCTGCCGTTCTTGAATCCCCGCTCTCCGGCGAATGCCGTGCCGGAAACTCTTCGCGCGAATGGACGAATCAGCGTGGATCAATTCACTCTCGCGCCACTCATCGTGCGCCGACTGCAAGGAAATCTGAAAATCGAAGGCCGCCGGCTCAAACTTCTGGATTCACGTGGACAATTCTACGGAGGAAATATCGGCGGCTCGCTCGATGCGGAACTCGACGCGACGCCCGCATATCATGTGAGCTTCGATTTTTCTGACGTGGATCTTCACGCACTCACAGCGCCCGCGCCCGGGCTTGCCAATCAGTTCGCGGGCTCGGCCACGGGAGAAATTTCATTCGATGCGCGTGGTGCGACCCGCGGCGACATGGTCGCATCGGCGGAATGCCACGGCGCCGCGCGGGTGAGTCAGGCTGAAATTCGAAACATGAACCTGGCCGAGTCCCTTCGCGAAGCGGCCCGCCGGCATGGAACGAGTTCATTTCGCCAAGTCACCGCCACTTTCCACTGCGCCGACAGCAAGGTAAATTTCCAGGATTTGTCGCTCCTCGGCACGAATGTTGAGATTCATGGCGCCGGTTCCGTTGATTTCGGTCGCAATCTCGATTTGCGCCTGCAAATTCGTTCCGGCGCAGCCGAATCCAAAGAAGCGTACCAACTCACCGGACCGCTTGCCGACCCGTCAATCGCGCGCTTGAATACTCCTGCGCCACGCCGCTGACGCAGGTTTGCCTCGTCCCATCGCGTGTGCTAGCGTTTGCTTGATGGCAAAATTTTTCACGAGCGCCGTCGCTGGTTTCGCATTGCTCGCGATGTCTCTTCTCGCCGCCTCCGGCCGGCGTGTACGTCTCCTGCCGAAATTTACGGCGGGCGAAGCCCTTCGTTATCAGATCGAGACGCGGACCACGACCGCAGGAACGACGACGGCGCCCATCGCCAATCCCGAAGGCGCTTCGAAGTTGAGGCAAGCCGCGAGCCTGATCGTTCGCCTGGATGTGCTCGACGTGCAGCCCTCCACCGACCGCGCCATGGGGCGCGTTCGCCTTCGCGCCACATACGAAAAGTCCACGGCGAAATCCGAAAGCGACGCCTACGATCTGGAAGCCCAGGCGCTCGAGGATCAGTACAACCGCCTCGAAGGCCGCTCTCTGGAATTCACGATTGAGCCCGACGGGAAGCTTTCCGATATCAAAGGCATTGAAGACGTGCTCGCAAATCCTTCGACCGCAGGCGCGGCGCGCTCGTGGATGTCGGGGCTTTCTTCCGGCGCGGGGTTTCCAAAGGACGGCATTGTAGTCGGCCAGAAATGGACCAACGAGCAGCCGCTCGAAGGAACGCCGCTTGCCGGCCTCATTTGGCGCACCGAAGCCACATATCTTCGCGACGAGCTCTGCCGGCAGGCCGGCGCCGTCTCTGCGACTGACGCCCCCCGGAAGGCGAGCGAAGAAATCTGCGCGGTGATTCTCACTCGCTTCGAAATTCTCCACCGCGGCTCTCGCGACGACGAAACCCCGGACGACTATCGCCACAACGGTTTGCGCACAAAGGGGACATGGACCGGCGCTGGCGAAAGCATCGATTCCATCTCGCTTTCGAATGGCCTTCTCTCAAGCTCCACGCAAACCAGCTCGCAGGAAATGGACTTCGAAATCACGAGCGCGCTCTCGGGATCGAAGTTGCGCTACGCCGGCCGCGTCGAGAGCGAGTCGGCAATCACGCGGCTCCCGCCCGCTCCCGCACAGCCCTGAAAGCGGATTCAGCCGTAGCTTATTGCGAGATCACTGTCTGCGAGGAACTCGTCATTGTCAGAGTGGAAGTGGGCAACGGCCGGAGTATGAATTTGAATTTGTACTGCACCTGCACTTGAACCACGCTGCCCGGATTGTTGTCCGGCGTCCACGAAGTGGTCACGGTTATCGCGGTCGGATCAATTCCCAGCGGCACATTTTTCAAGTATGTCTGTACGTCCGACGCGCTGGCCGGGCACGCCGTGGTCCACGCTTTGCATGTCGCGCCTCGCACCATCGCATAGCGAGTGCCGTCTCGCGCGGCATTGGCGACGAAGTGATATGCATACATCGCGCGAGAAAAATCCATGATGCCAAAGATGAATGTAAAGAGGAGCGTCACTGAAAGAGCGAATTCGACGAGATGACTCCCTCGTTCGGTGAATTTGGATCTTCGATTCACGCTACTGGCCCGCCCGCATCACCGCTTTCCCGTTCAAAGTGAGTGACGGCGGAATGCCCGGGTAGGGGATCCATGGTTTGTAAGTCGCCGAAGTCGTCACCTTCACGTAGTTGAGGAGGTGCGTTCCGC
>JBAWGF010000192.1:0-2476 GCA_049592615.1 Candidatus Acidiferrales bacterium | reverse complement strand
CACCAGGCTATCCCTTAGCACGGTCGCGTCCCCGCAGCGACCGCTTCCGTTTCGCCCGGCAAAATTATTGCAGCTCCACTCATCCATCCGTCTCAACTTCAGGTAGTGACTCAGTTTCCGATTTGCGCGTCAGAACGAAGCCGCCCGGCGGCAGACGCTGCGCGTGAGGTGAACGGAGCAGTTTATGGCTAACGGCTGAAGTAAGTTGTCGGGTCATAAGGAGGTCCTTATGACCAGACTTCGCAAAATGATGCTGGAAGAACTCCAGCGCCGTAATTACTCGCAAGATACCACACGCCACTACATCCGCACAGTCGAAGATTTTGCTCGGCGATTCAACTGCCCGCCGGACCGTTTGGGTCCTCGGCACATTCGCGAATACCAGGCCGAGCTGTTTCAAAAGCGAAAGTTGTCACCGGGTACAGTGATCAACCGCCTCTCGGCTTTGCGGTTCTTCTACACCAAGACTCTCAAAAAAGCCTGGAGCGTCGCGGAAACTCCCTATCCCAAAAAGCAACGTCGCATCCCAACGATCCTCAGTCAGGAGGAAGTCGCACGACTGATCGATGCCGCCGGCACTGCTTTTCATCGAACTCTGCTGATAGCACTCTACGCGACCGGCTTGCGGTGCGCAGAGCTGACGCGCCTGAAGGTCAGCGATATTGACAGCCAGCGCATGGTGATTCACGTCCGAGGCGGCAAGTGGGGCAAAGATCGGGATGTGATGCTCAGCCCCAAGCTACTCGAGGAACTGCGCAAACACTGGCACCGCTTGCGGCGAAAACCCAGTGCTTGGCTCTTCCCAGGCAACCGGTGGCATACCGGTGATCACCCCATCGATACGAAAACGCCGCGTCACGCTTGCCAGCAAGCCGCTAAGCGCGCGGGCCTGAAAAAAGCCGTCCATCCACATACGCTGCGCCATTGCTTCGCCACTCATCTACTCGAGGCCGGCGCCGATCTCTACACCATTCAGATCCTGTTAGGCCATCACGATCTGAAAGAAACTACCGTCTACCTGCATGTCTCCGAACGTCACTTGAAAGCGACGGCGAGTCCTCTGGACTCGCTCCAACTGAAAAGCGAGTTACCGCGGGAAGAGTAGATGAATCGGCCGCCCTTCGAGGTGGCCGATCTTATCCGCAGCGCGGGAACTGCATTTCTCGAGCGAAATCGCCAGTGGCTCCGCTGGAAGCACGTCAAAGTGCTGCTGGCCATTGCGCGCTGTCGTACCGCCGCACTCGGTGGGCATCTCGATCAGTGCACTCGCTGCGGGCATCGCGCCATCTCTTACAACTCTTGCCGAAACCGCCACTGCCCGAAGTGTCAGACCGCGGCCCGCGACCGTTGGATCGCCGCGCGTCAAAAGGAACTTCTGCCGACGCGCTACGTTCACGTGGTCTTCACGCTTCCGGCGCAGCTAGCGCCCTTGGTGCTGCAGAATAAGAAACTCATCTATGGCCTGCTGCTTCGCGCCAGTGCGGAAACTCTTCTCGAAGTCGCGCGCGATCCCAAACATCTCGGTGCAGAAATCGGTTTCTTCAGCGTGCTGCACACCTGGAGTCAGAAGCTCACCCTGCATCCCCATGTGCATTGCGTCATTCCCGCCGGTGGGTTGAGTCCCGATCACACCCATTGGGTGAAATCACAAAACCGGTTCTTTCTTCCCCTCAAGGTGCTCTCGAGAGTCTTTCGCGGCAAGTTCGTCGCTGGTCTCAAGCAGGCGCTCCAAAATGGCCGACTGAACTTCCATGGAAATCTCGCTCCACTCGCCCAGCCGAAACCTTTCGCTGCGTGGCTGCGATTGCTGTTCCGCAAGGACTGGGTGGTCTACGCCAAACGCCCCTTCGGCGGTCCCGAATACGTGCTGCAATATCTGGGCCGATACACTCATCGCGTGGCCATCTCCAACCATCGCCTGGTCTCGTTTACTGACGGGAAAGTCACCTTCCGCTGGCGGGACTCTGCTCACAACAACGAACAGAAGCTCATGACTTTACCGATCGACGAGTTCCTGCGACGCTTCCTGTTGCACCTGCTTCCCAAAGGCTTCGTCCGTATCCGCAACTTCGGTTTCCTCGCCAACCGCAGTCGCGCCGTGCTCCTGCCGCTTTGTTTTCACTCACTCGGTGCAGCACAGCAACCACATGCCAATCAACACGCCTCTCCCCCGAACGATCTCTGGCGCTGCCCTATGTGTGGTGGACCGATGGCGGTCGTCGCAAGGCTCACGACCGCAGAAATCCAACTTCGTGCTCCGCCACCGGTCACCGCTGCAGCATGACACGGCTCTCCCAAGCTCGGGATTCCTCGCACGCTTCGCCGTGCTCCGTACCCTTGCGTCTTGCCTCGCAACAAATCTCTTTTTCCAATCTCCTCAGCGTTGTCTCCGCCATACTCTCTCTCGTTAGTCCGCTCCCGAAGTCTTCTGCCGTGCTCTGCCGCACGACCTTGGCGACCTTCAACACCCTTGTCT
>JBAWGF010000191.1:0-9228 GCA_049592615.1 Candidatus Acidiferrales bacterium | reverse complement strand
CCTCCGAGGAGTTCGGTCGAGGAGATCACGACCGCCGTCGTGCCTGGCATCGGCAATCCCAGGCTTGCGAAATAACTCGCCACGTTTTCGAGGTTGTGGAGTTTGGCCCAGCCGTTTTGTGCGAACTGCCAGCCCCAGTACAACCGCACGGCCAGCAGAAACGGAGATTGAAGACTGGCCGACGCTTTGAGGAACCAGCCGTATAGCTTTTTGATCAGGTCCAATGGGTTTCTCCTGAGGAGGTTGGACTTTCACTCGCACGACGGGACTCAGGGTTGCGCCAAAGCCTATTTCGGGCGGCAGAACCAACCGAGCGCCGCCCAATTGTGGAACCACTGCGCTACGGTCGTCGCCCTTTCGGCCGTTGGAATCGCGGTTTTTCGGAATCCGGCCTCAACAGCGCGGCTGAGAGTTTTTCCGCTGTGAAGCGCGTCAAGGACCAAGAATTCTTCGCGGTCAAGCCTTCGAAAGTACACAAAGAAATCGAGACGGTGAACGGCCAGGAAAATGGGAGAAGGCTTCAGTCGCGCGACAGCCTGCACACGCTTCCGTTTGTGGAGTTCATTGAAAGCGTTGCTCGCGAAATCGGAGTCTCCCACCTCCTTCACTTCGAGTAACAGATCGTCCACGGGATATCGCAGGTTGAGGAGATGGATGTATGGCTGCAATCGCAAGCGCAGGCGCGCCGGGTTGGCCGTGGCGAGATCTTCGGATTTGAGAGCCGGCTCCGCCTTGCCGTCGAACGCGTCAATATCGGCCCATTCCAGGCGCACCATGTCGATGGCCAGCTTTTGCTGCGAACCGGCCCAGCTAGGATGCTTGCGCAACCAGGTTTCGAGGCGCGAGCCGAGATTGCGCATTGTGAAGGAACGCGATGGGCAATCCGTCAGATACGCTTTCACCGTGGCCTCGAAGCGCCGGTCCCCGAGAATCGCGCGCAGCCCCGGGAAATCTTCCGTGATGCCGGAGATAATCCGGAACCAGTATTGGCGGTTGTAGATTTCAAGGCGCTCAAAAGATGTGAGGCGATCGTTTGGCTTGATGAACTCCGCGGCGACCGCGCGCATCGGCCTGCCATTCGCGGCGACCGCGCGCATCCGCTCGGACGGCGTGAGAGGCGTCATTACGGCGCGGGCCATGCGGCGCTGAAGGTTGAGCAGTTTCATACGGCGGCGGCCAGGGAAGCGCTCGCGAGGAATTTATTCGCTTTCAGCGCTTCGGCGTGAACTTCATCAAACGACGGAATGCTGTCATCCCACTCGAGCAACGTCGCCGTCAGGCCTACACGTTCGATGGCACGTGAGTAAAGGCTCCAGACGGGATCGATCACCGGATGATCGTGAGTATCGAGAATGTACTTTTTGAATTTTGAATGCCCGGCGATGTGAATCTGGGCCACGCGCTCGGCAGGAACGCTGTTCACATACGTGAACGGATCAAAATTGTGATTGCGAGACGACACATAAATGTTGTTCACGTCGAGCAGAATTCCGCAGTCTGCACGTTCGGCAACTTCGTTCAGGAATTCCCATTCCGTCATCTCGGAGACGTGAAACTCCGCGTAGCTGCTCACGTTTTCCACCGCGACGGGCACTTCCAGAAAATCGCGCACTTCACGGACTTTTTGCGCCGTCACGCGCGCCGCCTCGAATGTGTAAGGCATGGGGAGAAGATCGTGGGTGTACCGGCCGTCAACGCTGCCCCAGCAGAGGTGATCGGTGAGCCACGGCGTCTTGGTGCGCTTCACCAAATCCTTGAGCCGCCGGAGATGCTCCCGGTTGGGCCGCTCGGCCGAGCCGAAATACATCGAAACACCGTGCTGCACGACTTTATATTGTTCGAGGATCTGATCCAGGATGTGCAGCGGCCGGCCGCCATCAATCATGAAATTCTCGGATATGATTTCGAACCAATCCACGACAGGCTTGCGCGTAAGAATATGGTCGTAGTGCGTGGCACGCAGCCCGATCCCGACTCCGTAGTCTGTGAAACCATTAAACCGATTTGCCGGCATGTAAGGCTTCTCCAACTGCTACATGGAAATAACAAGGGCCGGCGAAAGTCCACCGGCCCTCGGTGGAGTGAAAGTTAGTAGGAAATTACGACGGTTTCTTTTCGTCCGGCATCTTGGAGCCGTCGGTCGCGCAGCCGCCCTTGCCCTTGCAAGAGTTCTTAGCTTTGCAACCATTGTCGCTGCTCTTACATCCGCCCTTGCCCTTACAAGAGTTCTGACCCTTGCAGGCATGCTTTTCCTTCACCTTAGTATCGCTTTTTGCATCCTTGGACGTGTCCTGTGCGCTAAAGGACGTCTTCAGCCCAGAGATGAGGTTCGACGCTTGGACGGTTACTCCTGTGCCTGCGAGCAAACCCGCAAGCGCTGCACCGGCGATCAAGGCTTTCTTGGACTTTGTCATTATCCTCAGTTACCTCCTGTGAGATTGTAATCCACCGCTTTTCCTTCAGGCTGAAGTTCTGCCCTGAAGACCTTGGTATGGGAGCCGTACCACCTGACCCACGCCCGGGCTAGAGGCTGGAACCCAGGTCACCGGACGATTGGCGGGGAGTATAGCCCCGATGCTCAATAGCCTCAATCATTTTTCCGTCCGGCAAAGAGGTCGCGGCGTGCCCCATGCACCTATCCTGAATACGAAGTGCTCCCATATGAAACAATTCTCGATTCAAACACCCATCAAGATCGACCCTGCAAGCTTGAGAGCTTGTCAACCTTCGCCTTGATGTCATCCGGTTTGAAAATGGGCTGCGAACAAACCCGGTCGGTGCAGACAAATGCCGCCGGCTTTGGCAATTCCGGATATTGCACATCCGGATTCGGCAGTTTTCCCTCGCGCTTGTCCCACCATTCTAATCGCTTGTAACCCGATGGGTAGCGCAGGGCAGCAAGAAACAGTTCTTGCGCCCCGGGGTCATCCTTCTTGCCGACGATTGTCAGATGCAAGGGCGCGCGAACGACATCGTAATCCACAAGAAGCACACTTGCTGCGGGTAAGCGTCGCGCGATCGGCGGGGCGGCGAGATACCTCATGGCCTGGTCCGTCATCTTGCGGTACGCCGCGTTGGCCGTGTACGGAAACAAGAGATTGGTAATCCGTGCCAGCATTACATTTTCGTCTCGCTGCGGGTGCGGCTTGTAGGCGCGGTCCGTCGGCGCTTTCGTGGTCAGATATCCGGCGCCATCCGCATCACGAAAATTCCGCTCGATGAAGGCCATCGTTTTTTCCGTTTCAGCCAGCCGTTGCCGGTCGCCCGTGCATCCGTAAAGCGCCAGAAAGGCACGCGCCATGGCAAGACTGTCGCCCAGGTAAGGACCGGCCACGTCCTCTGTGTCGTGGCGGAAGCCGCCGCCCGGAAGGCTGCGATTCTGCACGATCCATCGTGTGGCGCGTGCGGCTTCATCGAGATACTGCTTATTTCCCGTCGAGGCGTAGAGCGAAGCAAGCGCTGCGATGGCCCAGCCGTTTTCGCGCGCGTAGATGTGCTTGTCCACACGCGGAACGCCTTGCTTTCGCCGCCCCGCATCCTCGAGACGAAAATACTCGCCGCTGTGTTGCCCGCGAATCACATCCGCATCCTGGCTCGTGTAGAAAGCACCGGTCGGGCTCAACAGAAAAGTTGTCAGAAACCTGTGAATGGAGACTGCCGCATTTAGATAAGTGGGATCCTGCCAGCGTGCGTAGGCCTGCGAATAAATCCGCATGTCCTCGGCTTGCATGGACATGATTTTTTCGAAATGGGGATGCACCCAGTCGTCATCCGTCGAGTACTGATAGACGCCGCCCCATACGGGATCAACCAGGTTGAGTTGAGCCTTGAGAGTATCGCGAGCCATTTTTTCGTTTTGGGCATCACCGCGCGCAGCAAGGTTCATCGCGTATTCAACGGAGTCCCAATCCAGAAACTTGGTGTCGAAGCCCCAGCCTCCTTGTTTCGTGTCGTACCCCGCAAGGTACGCAGTTCGAATCTCTTCGCGCAGCTTGTCAGGCAGTAATGGATTCGAGGGAAAGCTGATGGCAGTTTCGGGTTGAACTGAAGGGCCGGGCGAAGGGTCGTCAATAATGGCTTGAAGGATATTGGCAAACTCCAACGGAGGCAGATAGCCTTGCCTCTTGATGATTTCGTGGCCATCGGAATCGAATACAACGGTTGCAGGCCAGCCGTAGTCTTCGTAGCGGTTTGACAGGTCCGGACGCAAATCCTGGTCTGCTTTTACGGCAACATAATGCGACCGGAGCAGCGCGATCACTTTCGGATCCAGGTAGGTGGTTTCGTCCATCACGTGGCACCAGTGGCACCAAACCGCTTCGAGGTCGAGTAATACGAATCGGTGCTCGCGCTTGGCCTGCGCGAAGGCCTGGTCGCCCCACGGAAGCCACGCCAGCTTCAACCCTTCTTTTTGTGTGGTTTGAGAAAAGGCTGGGGTGGCAAGGACAATCAAGACCAAAAGGGCGAACCTTTTCACGTGCCCCTCCACTTACCAGTACGCTTTCCGGACCACTTTGGATTTCGCGGGTGACCCCCACCCGAACTCGTGGGTGGATTTTACATCAGCTCGAGAAGTTTGGGTGCATATACGTGCCTGGGCGAAGGTCCAACGAAGCGGGTCGGTAGAGTGTCATTTTCGGCAACCGCTGGACGAATGGGCAATTGTAGGGAAGCACGACCAAGCCCATACTTCTCACGAGCCAAATATAGAGAAGATTATGGTTTGGCTGAATTGCTCTGAAAGGAGTGGCTCGGGACATGACTAACAGAGCTCAAAGTTCCTTTTTTGCCCTCATCTTCCTCATTGCCGGAGGGGTGTCGATGACCTCTTGCACGACAACCGGATGCAATCCGATTGGCGGCGCTGGCACAGGCACAGGCGCAATCGCGTTCGGAGGCCGCAAGACAACGGCTGCGAATGCCTTGTGCCCCGTGAGCGGAGGTGGCGGCAGCGGGTCCGGCACTTGCAACAGCACGCTCACGCCAACTCAAGTGATGTACACGCTCGACGGCACTGGGAAGGTGTTGACATACGCGATCGATGCAACCGGCAATCTGACCTTGATGTGCGTGACAGCGACGGCGGCGCAGGGTGAGCTCGCCCTGTCAACCAACAAATTCCTTTACGTCCTGGATCCGATCACGCCGCAAATATTTGCCTTTATCATCGGGCACAGCAATACGGGCACGCTGACCCCCGTCGCTAGCCAGCCATTTGCGATTAACGATAACGCTTTTGATCAGACTTTCTCGCACATCGAATCCGACCCGCTGGGCCGGTTCATCTTCGTGACCAATTACAATGGAAATTTGATTCACGTGTACAGCGTGAATCAAGGGTCGGGTGCCTTAGCCGAAGTAGCAACCTCCCCTGTTCCGGTTTCCTTGCCCGCCCACCTGGCCGTGGACCATACAGGCGGCTGGGTCTACGTCCCGGATCCTATTGACGGGGACATTTTCATTTTTTCTCTGAATGCAGCAGGGAAGCTCACTGCGGGAGCGACATCTCCCTTCATCATCGAATCGGGCCAGCAAGACTTTCCTCATTTTGCGGCGTTTAATCCGTTGCAGGACAAACTCTATACGGCCAACAACAGCAGCATTTCCTCCTACTCGGCCAGCACGACTGACGGCAGCCTCACGGAAATTATCGGCTCGCCACTCGACGTGAGTTCCTTCGGCGTCGCACCGGTCATATTCGCGATCGATAGCTCCGCGAAGTACATGTATATACAGGACGAGAACACCAATGGGATCCTGGGCTTCGTGGTGGATACCGCTAACACGGGTGTGGTGTTGCAAGGTCAGGTCGCCGGCTCACCCTTTGGCGTTGGATCGCAGGTATTTTTCTTGACCTCCAATCCATCCGGAGCTCAATTATTTGTCGTCGTTCAGTCCACGTCCTCGGACGTAGTCAACACGGGGCAGATCGCTCTAGGTTCCGGAACACTGACGCTCCCCACTACCAACTCAAAGCTCACCGCCGAAAGCAATCTCGTGATTGCAAATGTAAGCGGGCCATAAATACAACGGCAGCGCGCAGCGCGCGATTATCGGAAATTCCCAAACATTCCCAGCACTCGTTCGCTCGCGCTTCTTCCTCGCCGTGCCCGCACGACATGCCAGCATCCTTGCCTTTTGGTGTTTCTCCCCGGGCCCCGATGCGGGAATGATAAGATTTATTGAGGCTGGCTAGATCGAAAGAACGCTTTTTGCATTTCGACTAGATGAAAAATGCATTTCGGAAATTCACCGCATTAATGAAAAGACTCTTCATCCTTCTCCTTTTCGCGGCTCCGCTCTTTGCTCAGAGCGACAGTGGCGAGTTGCGTCTGAAGGTGACGGACCCGGCCGGGCTCGGCGTGAAAAGCACAGTGGACCTCGTCAGTGAGGTCAATCAGTCCCGAGGAAGATTTGTCACCGACGAAACAGGGAGTCTTATTGCCAGGCGCCTGCCGTTTGGAATGTATCGAGTCGAGGTGGAGCATCCAGGATTCGCTCCCTACGCGGAGGCGGTGGAAATCCGCTCCAACATTCCTGCGGAATACCACGTGCAGCTTCGGCTCGCCTCCGTCAATACTTCGGTGGCGGTCAACGATTCCGAAACACTGATCGATCCGCACCGCACCGGCACGATCAATCGAATTGGCTCCGATATGATTCGGGATCGGACGACTTCCCTGCCCGGCCGCTCGATGCAGGACCTGGTGAATTCGCAGCCCGGTTGGCTCTACGAGGGCAACGCCGTCCTTCACCCCCGCGGCTCTGAATACCAGACTCAATTTGTCCTCGACGGAATTCCGCTCACCGACAATCGCTCTCCCAGTTTTGGCACGGAAATCGAAGCGGACGATATTCAATCCATGAGCGTTTACACCGCGGGAATTCCCGCCGAGTACGGCCGGAAAATGGGCGGCGTAATCGAAGTCAACACGGAGAAGGATGCGAAGGATGGTTTACATGGGCAGGTCATTCTTTCCGGCGAAAGCTTTGCAACGGCGGGCGCATTCTCGCAGCTTCTGTACGTTGCAGGGAGGAATACCTTCGGGATGGTGGCAGACGGCAGCATGTCCGATCACTACCTGAATCCCGTGGTTCCCCAGAATTTCACAAACACAGGCACTACCGGCGATTTTGGCGCCAGCTACGAGCGCGATTTCACGGATCGCGACCGGCTCAGTCTGAGCGTCCACCACGAGCTGTCACGCTTTCTTGTTCCGAACGAGCAGCTTCAGCAGGCCGTGGGTCAGCGGCAGGATCGCGACAATTTTGAAACGATCGCCATCGCCTCCTACGAGCACATTTTTTCGCCCAACGTGGTCGGCGATATTCGCGGAATGATCCGGGACGACTCGAATGATCTGTCGTCGAACCCGGAATCAACACCCGTCGTCGCATTCCAGACCAATCATTTTCGCGAAGGGTATTTCAAAGCGAGCGTATCAATTCATCACGGCCGTCAAGAATGGAAAGCAGGCGTGGAATCGGATTCCACATTCCTACAGGAACGATTTAACGATCGGATCACTGATCCCACTCAATTCGATCCAGGTACGCCGCCTTCGTTCACTTTTTTGGCCAATCGACCGGACATTGAACAATCCGCGTTCGTTCAGGATTACATCCGTCTCGGGAAATGGACCGTCAGCGCCGGTCTTCGTTGGGACCATTATCAACTGTTAGTGAACCAGAGCGCCTTCAGCCCGCGTTTGGGAGTCGCGCGATACTGGCAATCGGTCGATCTGGTTCTGCACGCATCGTATGACCGGATCTTTCAGACGCCGGATTTCGAAAATATTCTGCTTTCGAGTTCACCGCTGATTTTGGCTTTGAATCCAAACGTGCTGCGTTTGCCTGTCAAACCTTCGCATGGCGATTATTACGAGGTCAGGCTGACGAAAGGCTTTTTCGGAAAATTGAGACTCGATACGAATTATTTTCGCCGGCATGTAAACAACTACGCGGACGACGATCAGTTGCTCAGCACGGCTGTCAGCTTCCCAATCGCGTTCCGCAAGGCCATCATTTACGGGGCTGAAGCGAAGATTGACATTCCGCGGTGGGGCGGCTTGTCGGGTTTTGTGAGCTATTCCTATATCGTTGGCAACGCCTGGTTCCCCGTGACCGGCGGACTCTTTCTGGGCAACGACGCGACCAGCGCCCTCTCGAATTTGACCGGTCATTTTCCGGATTCGCAGGACCAGCGCAATACTCTGCGCACTCGGTTTCGATATCAGATCGCCCCGCGATTTTGGGCAGCGGCCGGCGCGGAGTATGGGACAGGCCTCCCGGTGGAATTTGACGGAACGCAGGAGGGCGCGATTCAGCAGTTCGGTCCGGAAATCTTGAATCGAGTGAATTTCGAGCGTGGACGGGTTCGGCCTTCTCTCTCCATCGACGCGTCGTTCGGGGCGGAGCTCTGGAAACGCGATAACTTGACCATGCGTCTGCAGGCCGATGTTCAGAATCTGAATAATCGACTGAACGTGATCGATTTCGCGGGACTCTTCTCGGGGACTGCGATCGCGCCGCCTCGCAGCTACTCTCTCCGCGTCCAGACGAGCTTTTAGCGTCTCGTATGCGAGCCGCCACGGGACTGGAAACCAGTCCTGCGCGTCCCGATGCTAAGATGTTGGCTCACCCGAACCCTTTCGATTCGTCTGATTAAAGAGTTGGAGATGGATCTCGATAAATGCCAAGAGATTGTCATTGAGGAGTTGACGGAATGCATACGGCCGCACGCATCGCCGCAGGTTCTGCGCTGATTTTCCTGCTCGCTCATCCCGCAAACAGTTTCGCCCAAGAGAAATCGCAGCCGGATCCAGCGATGAATCATCGTGGAGAGCACGTGATGGGATTCAGTCAGGAGAAGACAACGCATCATTTTTTCCTGGCGAAGGACGGAGGAGCAATTCAAGTCCAGGTGAACGATGGGAGCGACATCGAGATTCGGAATCACATTCGCATGCACCTGCAACAAATCACTAAAGCATTTGCGGCGGGAGATTTCGAAGATCCGATGGAAGTTCACGATCAAATCCCACCAGGCGTCCCCGCAATGCAGAGGCTGAAGGGAAAAATCCACTATCACTATCGATCAATAGCACGAGGTGGGCGCGTTCAAATTCGATCAAACGATTCAGAGGCCGTTGAGGCTCTGCACCAGTACCTTCGATTTCAAATCCAGGAGCACAAAACGGGAGATCCCGTGGCCACACCTTAGGCCCC
>JBAWGF010000190.1:0-3150 GCA_049592615.1 Candidatus Acidiferrales bacterium | reverse complement strand
GTCTTCGCAGACCGGCCCGCGCCAGGTGGCTTCCACCCGCGCCCGCGCGCTTTCCGCTGACGCGACCGTGAAACAGAAGCAAGCCGCGCTCGAAATGGCCGAACTTAATCTTCAATACACAAAAATTGTCGCGCCGATTGCCGGCGTCGTGACGAAAAGCGCCGAAGTAGGAATGAACGTCCAGCCCGGACAACAATTATTCATCATCATCCCCCTCAACGACGTTTGGGTCACCGCCGACTTCAAGGAAACGCAGTTGAAGTACATGCGGCCCGGCCAGCCGGCTGAAATCAAAGTGGACGCCAATGGCCGCACCTACAAAGGCCACGTCGACAGCATCGCCGGACTGAGCGGCGCGCGCGGAAGCTTGTTGCCGCCGGAAAACGCCACGGGAAATTTTGTAAAGGTCGTCCAGCGCGTTCCCGTGAAGATCGTCCTCGAGCCCGGCGAGAACAAGGACAACTATCTGCGCCTCGGAATGTCCGTCGTCCCGAGCGTCCGAGTCAAGTAAGTTGCAATGAGTGCGACCATCGCCATTCCGAGTGAGCGAGCCTTCCGCGTCCCCGTCAATCCGTGGGTCATTGCGCTCACGGTGACGCTCGCCACGTTCATGGAAGTGTTGGACACGAGCGTCGCAAACGTGGCCCTCCCGCACATTGCGGGAAGCCTCTCGGCGGGCCAGGATGAAAGCACGTGGGTGTTGACGTCGTATCTGGTTTCGAACGCCATTGTCCTTCCGATGAGCGGCTGGTTTTCGAATCTGATCGGGCGCAAACGGTTCTACATGAGTTGCGTTGCCCTCTTCACGATTAGCTCCTTCCTCTGCGGTCTCGCTCCCACCCTCGGTTCACTGATTTTTTTTCGCGTGCTTCAGGGAGCGGGCGGCGGCGGGTTGCAGCCGAGCGAGCAGGCCATCCTCGCGGACACGTTCGAGCCCGCCAAGCGAGGCATGGCATTTGCGGTGTACGGCATGGCCGTCGTTCTCGCCCCGGCCATCGGCCCTACGCTCGGCGGATGGATCACCGACAATTTCACCTGGCGCTGGATTTTCTTCATCAACATTCCGGTCGGGTTCATCTCTCTTTTTCTTACGCACCGCTTGATTTCCGATCCCCCGGGCATGAAGGAGGAAAAGCGCGGCGGAATCACAATCGACTACATCGGCATCGGCTTGCTCGCCCTCGGCTTGGGCGCGCTGCAAATCGTGCTCGACAAGGGCCAGCGCGACGACTGGTTCGGCTCGCGCTTCATCGTTGTGACGTCGATCATCAGCGTCACGGCTTTGATTGCGGTCGTCATCTGGGAGTGGCGGCACAAAAATCCCATCATCGATCTGCACTTATTCAAGGACCGCTCCTTTGCCATCGGCAACATGCTGATGTTCATGGTTGGCTTTTCGCTGCTTTCAAGCACCGTACTCTTGCCGCTATTTCTGCAAACGCTGATGGGTTACACGGCGCAGGATGCGGGACTTGTGCTCATGCCGGGAGGATTTGCGATCATCCTCTCGATGCCGCTGGTTGGATTTCTGCTGTCGAAATTTGACGCGAGACGGCTGCTGCTGTATGGCATGACGGTGCTTGCGTTTTCTCTGTTTCACATGACGCGCTTCGATCTTACGATCGATTTCCGCACGGCGGCGACGGCGCGCGTGATCCAGGCAATGGGGCTCGCTTTCCTTTTTGTGCCGATTAATACCGCTACGTACGCTTTCCTGCCGAAGGGCAAAAACAATGCGGCTTCCGGCTTGATCAATCTCGCCCGCAACATCGGCGGCAGCGTGGGCATTTCTCTCGTGACGACGATGCTGGCCCGCCGGACCCAGGTCCATCAAACTTACCTGTCCAGCCATCTCACCGCCGGCAGCGTCCAGTTGCAGGCGACGCTCGAATCGGCGAAACGCATGGCAATGTCGCACGGTGCGAGCGCGCATGAAGCGACGCAGCAGGCCTATGGATTGGTCGCGATGATGGTTGACCGCCAGGCGACCATGCTGGCATACATTGATAACTTCCGGCTCCTGGGCACACTGGTCTTGGTGATGATTCCACTCGTCTTCTTGATGAAGAAAGTGAAACCGGGCGGCCCGATGGCAGTACACTGAGGGGGCGGAGTGAAGGCATGCCGGTTCGAGTTGTTACCATCGAGCGGGAATACGGCAGCGGCGGCGCCATAATCGCACGACGCCTTTCCGAGCGGCTCGGATGGAAACTCTGGGACGAAAATCTCACGGCGGAAATTGCGCGCGTCGCGGAAGTGGACCCCAAAACCGCTGAACGCTGTGACGAACGCTGCGATCCACTGCTCTACCGATTATTCAAGGTCTATGCGCGGGGAAGCTACGAAAGAGCTCTTTTTCTGGGAGAATCGCGCGTTTTCGACACCGATCGGATGGTGGGAGTTTTGCGCAAGGTCGTTGTGGACGTCGCGGCGCGCGGCAATTGCGTGATCGTCGGCCGCGGCTCTCCTTTTATTCTGCAAAATCGCCCTGACGCTTTTCACGCCTTCATCTACGCGCCGGCCGAAGAGAAAATCCGGCGCATCATGACGCTGGGCAAAACGGAAACGGAAGCGGCGGAACTCGTCGAGGAAGTGGATCAGGAAAGGGTTTCGTTCATCCGCCATTACTTCGGGAAGGATTGGCCTCACCGCCCGCTCTACAACGTGATGGTCAATTCGAAGTTCGGCGACGAACTCGCCGTCGAGATCATCCTGCAGGACATGGCGCTCTACGAGAAGCTCCTCGCGGCTCACGGCGCGATGGCATGATTCCCGTCACCACAACTGCCGGCGCTTGCCGCTGAACGCGTCTTCCCGTACTCTGCTTGCTCTCACCGAAACTGCATCTTGAGCCACGAGGCATTCGCATGCGCTGTCCCATCTGCGAAAAAAGACCGCCGAAAAGATTCTGTCCCGCGAAGGGCGAGAAAATTTGTCCCGTCTGCTGCGGCCGTGAACGCGAAGTGACGATTGATTGCCCCCCGGACTGCTCTTACCTCATCTCCGCGCACCGGTACGAAGCCGAACACCGCAAACCGATGTCTCCGGAAGAATTTCCGTACCGCGATATCGAATTCCCGGTGGATTTTGTGTACGAACGATGGGCCTTTGTCTCGGGCCTCGCCGCAACGGTTCTCCATTTCCAAATCC
>JBAWGF010000189.1:0-9651 GCA_049592615.1 Candidatus Acidiferrales bacterium | reverse complement strand
GCGTAGTGGGATTGAGGCATTGCAATCGGCCATTTTTGGCCGGTGTTCGCAGCTTGTTTGCGCGTCCTACGTATTCGTCCTCACCGCGCGTGCCCATCCTTTTCCGCCACCACTTTTCCGGCGAACGACCCGTATACAAACGAAAAATATACCGCTGCGAGGATCATTCCGATCGTCCACCAGACAAGGCCAATCTTCAATCCATATGCGCCCGCCTTCGCGCTGCCCACGGTCAGTGAATGCACCAAATCACGCGACGGCAAGACCATCGGATAGACGCCAAAGACAACGCTCGTCAGCATCCCCGCAAGATACGCGCAGGATGCAAAAAACGCCTTTTTTTGATCCCGCCTTCTCAATTCAAACGGCACGCCCGCAATCCCGGCCACGGCCAGCAGCGGAAAGACGTAACCCCACGGCCACGCTGAGAAATTCGCACGCACCTGCAATTGGACGCCAAACGTCACGGCCGTCACCAGCGCTGTGAGCGCCACAACGCCCCACCACGCTCGACCTGCCAGGCGGCCTGCGCGCTCGCTCATCACTCCAGCCGTCTTCATTTGCACCCACAATGCGCCGTGCATCATCAGCGCCGCGAGCGCCAACACTCCCACCAGCACCGTGTACCAATCAAGAATTCCTGTCTCTTCGCCCAAGCGCCAGTTCGTCCACAATGGCTCGAAGAAATAGCCGCTGCCGTCGAGCGGCACGCCGCGCACAACATTTCCCAGTGCGGCGCCGTAAAAAACTGCCAGCAGCAGGCTCGACGCGCAAAACAAGAAATCCCACAGCGGCGCCCAAACCTCGCTTGTAATGTGGTTTCGAAACTCGATCGATGTGCCCCGAAGGATCAACAGCCACAGCACAATCATCAGCGGCAGGTAGAATCCGCTGAACCCTGACGCATACAGCGCCGGAAAAGCAAAATACATCGTTCCGCCCGCCGCGAGCAGCCAGACTTCATTCCCATCCCACACCGGTCCGATGCTTGCGATCACTTGCCGCCGCTCTTCGCTCGTCTTTGCCACGAGAAAATGAATCGCGCCTGCGCCGAGGTCAAATCCGTCCAGCAGCACGTACATCGCAATCATGATCGCCACAAGGCAGAACCAGACTGTCCCCATCACTTCCTCCTTGGTCCCTTGCGGCGAGCGCGGCCGCCTACGGACTCACGCGATTCGGTTCCGGCCCGTGCTCGATCTCCCGGCCCACCAGGAATAGGAACAAGATCGCAAGCACCGTGTACATTCCCATAAACCCCAGCAGCGTAAACAGCGTGTTTCCACCCGACACGCGCGGCGATACTCCCGCAGACGTTCGCATCAATCCATAAATCAGCCACGGCTGCCGGCCCAGCTCCGCAGTAATCCATCCCGCCGTGTTCGCGATATACGGCAGCGGCATCGAGAGCATCAACAACCAGAGCATCCATCGTGATTTGTACAGGCGTCCCCGCCACAGCAGACACGCCGCAACCACCATCACCGCGATGAAAATCGTGCCCAGTCCCACCATCACGTGATAGCTGTAATAGAGGAGCGGAATCCGATCCGGCCATAGATCTTCCTGAAAACTGTCCAGCCCCGTCATGTGCGCCTTCCACTGCCGGTACGTCAAAAAGCTCAACATGTCCGGCACGACGAGCGGATTATCGAGACGGCGCTTTTGCATGTCCGGCTGTCCCAGGATCGCGAGCGGCGCGCCTTCTTGCGATTCAAAGAGTCCTTCCATCGCAGAGAGCGTCGGCGGCTGATTCAGTGCGACCATTCTTCCCTGCATGTCGCCCGTCGGGAAAAGCTGCAATACCGCCGCAACCACTCCGACGAGAACCCCCGCTTTCACGAACGTTTTTCCATAGGCTTCAAATCTCCGAGTCAACAGATAGAACGCGCCCACTGCCGCCATTACGAAGCATCCCGTCTGGACCGCGCCCAGCATGGTGTGCGCGTACTGCCAGAGCGCCCACGGGTTGAGCAAGAGTCCCCAAAAACTAGAAAGCAGAATTTCTCCGTTCGGCCCAAGCGTGTAACCCGTGGGGTGCTGCATCCAGGCGTCCGTCGCCACAATCAGGTAGCCCGAAAGCCACGAGCCGAGCCACACGAGGAAGCCTGCCCACCAGTGCCCCATGCGTCCCAGCTTCTTTTCTCCGAACAAAAACATTCCCAGAAAACTCGACTCGAGGAAAAAAGAAAACACTCCCTCCATTGCCAGCGTTTGCCCGATTACACCGCCCGCCGATTTCGAAAACTCGGCCCAGTTCGTTCCGAACTGAAACTCCATCGGAATTCCGGTGACGACACCGAGCGCGAAATTAATTCCAAAGATCCGCGCCCAAAAACGCGCCGCCCGGTTGTAATGCTCGTCGCCCGTACGGAGGGCTTTCGTCTTCAGGTAAACAAGAAGGAGCGCGAGCCCCATCGTGAGTTGCGGAAAGATGTAGTGAAACGTCACGGTAAACGCAAAATGAAGCCGGTGGAGGTCCAGGGCATGTCCCATGATTGCAACCTCTCTTTATAGATATCCTCAGACAGATATCAAACTGATGAAACGTACGCTTCTTGCCGGTGCGAATTCATCGTCAATCGGTTACGCGCAGGCCGGAGAAATTCAAGAGTCAGCGTTCGACTCTTAGGGCTTGATGGCGACCTTGATTACTCCATCTCGCCGCTCTCCGAAGAGACTATACGCCTCGGTGATCCGATCCAGCGAGAACGTATGCGTCAAGAGCGGAACCAAGTCGAGGCGCCCGTGCAGAACAAGCTCCATCAATCGGCGCATTCGTTCTTTTCCGCCGGGGCAAAGCGTGGTGATGATGCGGTGATTGCCGAGTCCGGCTGCGAACGGCTCCACCGGCACAGAAAGTTTGCCGGAATAAACGCCCAGACTCGAAAGTGTCCCACCGGCTCGCAGCACGCGCAGTGCATTCTCGAAGGTGGTCTGCGTTCCCAAAGCTTCGATCGCAACATCCACGCCTTTCCCTCTCGTGAGCCGCCGAATCTCTTCGACTGCGTCCACCTTTTCATGATTGAGAACGATGTCTGCACCCATGCGCTTGGACATGGCGGTGCGCACGGGATCGGATTCAACTCCGATGATCAGACTCGCGCCCTTCAACTTCGCGCCGGCGGTAGCGCAGAGGCCGATCGGCCCCTGGGCAAAGACGGCCACCGTGTCGCCGATCTGCACTTCCCCGCTTTCCGCTGCGGAAATTCCGGTCGAAGCGATGTCCGCCAGCAGCACCACTTGTTCGTCGCGCAATTCGTCGGGAATTTTCGCGAGGTTCGCCTGCGCGCTCGGGACCAGGAGATACTCGGCTTGCGCGCCGTTGATCGTGTTACCGAATTTCCAGCCTCCGATGGGCCCGCCGCACTGCGCCCAGTCCCCGCTTAAGCAGAAATTGCATTGACCGCAAGGCGTGATGGCCCCTACCAAAACGCGGTCACCGACTTCATAGCCGGTTACGCCGACTCCCAGCTCGTGAATCACTCCCACCGGCTCGTGGCCAATCGTCAATCCCGCCTTGACGGGATACTCTCCTTTGAGGATGTGAAGGTCGGTGCCGCAAATCGTAGTTAGCGTCACGCGAATGACGGCCTCGCCTGGACCGGGCTTAGGAATGGGAACTTGTTCGATGCCGATCTTCTTCGGGCCCCGGAACACGAGGGCCTTCATTGTGGAAGGAGTCGGTTTGTGGTCTCGAAGAGTTTGCCGAACAATGCTGGACATGATTTCCTCCTGACCTCAAATTCCATCGAAACGTCACGGGAAGTCGTCAGAACGTTTTGGTTGCGTGCGGTTGTCACGCGCCTCACGCGCTTTTCCCGCTTCCCCATTCGCGATTAGAGACTCAGAGCCGCAACTACCACAGTGGGATCATCGGTTTGGCGAATTTGGAATGTGAAGTGCTTTGCGAGTGCGTGCATCGCATAATTTTCCGGAAGGATGATGGCCACAATTTCCCGGAGTTTCTCATCGCGGCCAACCTGGATCAACCGTCGCAGGAGCTCCGTCCCCAGGCCCTGGTTTTGGTAGCGGTCGCTGACCATCACCGCCACCTCAGCATCCTTCCCGTCGCGCGACCTGCTCAGCCGGCCAACCGCAAGGATTTCGTGTTGCTCGGTCCCCGGAACGCCACGGTCCGCCACGAGTGCCATCTCGCGGTCGTAGTCAATGAAGCATTTTCGTATCAAGCGTTCGTGGGCGACGCGAGTGCTCAGTTTTTCCATCAGGAAATAACGCAGATAGACGCTTTCGTCGGAAAGTGTTTCGTGGAATTTCACCATCAGCGTCTCATCCTCGGGTCGAATCGGCCGGAAAAGAATTTCCTCGGCGTTTTTCATTTTCCACGCCGAGACATATCGTGCGGGATACGGCCGGATGGCCGAGTGCGGAAGGTCTTTGTCCAAAACCTCCGGCTCGTAAAGAACGATTCGCGCGTCAAGAGCCAGCAGACGATCGGGCGACGCGAGCAGCGGGTTAATATCCATTTCCTTGATCCGGTGTTGTTCGACCACGAGATGGCTGAATCGGACCAGGATTTTTTCGAGCGCGACTATGTCCACGGCGGCGCGTCCTCGAACGCCTTTGAGTGCGGCAAGGATTCGCGTTTGCTCCATCAGGCGTTGCGCCAACGTTGTGTTGAGTGGCGGGAGCGCCAGTGCGCGATCGCGATAGACTTCGACCAGTTGTCCTCCGGATCCGAACAGAATCACTGGCCCGAATTGTGCGTCCACCGTGCTTCCAAGAATGAGCTCATATCCATCCAGCGGCACCATCGGCTGGACCGTGACTCCCTGGAAGGCGACCGCGCCGGCTTTCGCCGTCACGGAAGATCGAATCGCTTCAAATGCCTGGCGGACGGCCTCTGCATTCGGAAGGTTCAGCTTTACTCCGCCGACATCGGTTTTGTGCGTGACGGTTTCCGAGTGCAGCTTCAGGACCACCGGAAAACCAATCGCCTGAGCCAGGTTGGCAGCTTCTTCCGCGCTCTTTGCCAGACTTGTCTGAACCGTCGGAATTCCGTAAAGAGCCAGCACCTCTTTCGCTTCGATTTCCGTCAGCAGGGAGCGGCCCGAATCCATTACGCGCCTGAAAATCTGTTCCACTTTCTTGCGAGTTGGCTCACCCGCTTCCGGCTGATCTGCCACCTCGGGCGTCTCGTACAGACCTCGAATGTTGTAGCTGTACCGCCACATGTAGTTGAACGCGCGGGCCGCCGTATCCGGATAAGCGAACGTCGGAATTCCTGCATTGGTAAGTATAGATTTGCCTTCCGCAACTTCCTTGCCGCCCATCCAACTTGCCAGCAATGGCTTTCCCTTGCCTTTGGCATAGGGCTTGAAACCCTCGGCCACGTGTCCTGGATCGGTCATCCCTTGCGGCGCCAGAATTACAAGCAATCCGTCGCTACTGGGATCTGCTATGGCAATCTCAAGCGCCCGCGCGTACCGCTCCGGATCGGCATCGCCAAGGATGTCTATCGGATTGTTGTGGCTCCAATGCGTGGGGAGAATCTTGTTGAGGGCATCCATCGATTGCGCGGAGAGCGAAGCGAGTTCACCGCCCGTTCCAATCAACGCATCGGTGGCGAGAACACCGGGGCCCCCTGCATTCGTGAGGATCGTGAGCCGCGGCCCGCGCGGACGCGGCTGTTTACTTAGGACGTCCGCCATATAAAACAGGTCCGAGATGTTCTGAACGCGCAAGACCCCGCAGCGGCGAAAGGCCGCATCGAAAACTTCATCGCTGCCCGTAAGCGCGCCGGTATGCGAGCTGGCCGCGTGCGATGCGGCTTCCGAGCGACCCGCCTTAATGACGATGATTGGTTTGCTGAGAGCCACTTCCCGCGCCGCCGAAAGGAAGGCTCGCGCATCTCCAATTGACTCCATGTACAAAATAATGCTCTCCGTCTGTGCATCTTCGCCGAGGAAGGAAATCAAGTCTCCCCACCCCACATCGAGCATCGAACCCGTCGAGACAATCGCGCTGAATCCGACTGACTCCTGCAAACTCCAATCGAGAATCGCTGTCAGTAGTGCTCCGCTTTGACTGAGGAAGGCGACATTACCGAGAGGTGCGATGTCTTGCGCAAAAGTTGCGTTGAGACCGACGTTCGGATTCATCATCCCGAGGCAATTGGGCCCGACCAAACGCATTGTCCCCCGGCGAAGCTGCGCTTGTATCTGGCGTTCAAGCTCCGCGCCCTCGGCTCCTCGTTCCTTGAAGCCGGCGGAAATAACAATCGCTGAGCGCACCCCCGCATCCACGCATTCTCCAATGATGCCGGGCACGGTCGGTGCCGGCGTCACCACAACGGCCAGATCAGCTTTTTCCGGAACGGCGCCGATATTGGGGTAACACGGAAAGCCTAGAACCTCTGTGCGGGTGGGATTAACGGCATAAACCTTGCCGTGGAATTTTCCTTTGCCGAGGTTGACGAGGACGGTGCGCCCGACGCTCTGCTCACGGTCCGTAGCTCCGATCACGACGATCGAATTCGGTCGAAAGAAACTCTCGAGCGCGCTGCGGCCGCTCATGCTCTCGCTACCCTTCGTGTCATCAGTTCTCCCTGCCCCCTGAATCTTACGGGAGGCTGGACGAGCTTGCACGCTCAGAAATTGGCAGGAGGCTCAAAGTACCCCCAGACCCGGAGTCATGCATTAGAAAGTTTTAAGGATCGATTGGTTTGCTTGGTTCTTCTGACGAATCCCGGGGAGAGGCCACAGCTAACGACTCCGCTCGATGGACATGTGGCAACGCTTTGTTAGTTTGACCTCTCCCCGTTTCGGCTCGACTATCCGCAGAGCCCCGGTACGCGTCTGCTTTTTTATCCGCGGATAGTAAGAACTGGGCACTCCGCCTGCGACACAACCCTATGCGCCGTCGCTATCGGGAGGTGTGTCGCCGCGCCTGGGAAACCACCCGGCCGACGAACGCCCAACACAATCAGGTCGGCCTTCCTGCGCTTCGCTACGTCTAGGATTTTCTCGTCGGCTGCCCCCAACTCGACTTCGAACCGCGGCTCGCACCAGAGGTCGGCATCCGGCGGTACGAGGTTGCGCAAGAGATGCAACGATGAGGACGCGAGTTCCTCGGGTTGCACGAGTTCGCCGGTCTTCGGCTCGGCAATAACATGCAGGAGGGTCAAATGCGCCTGGAATTCTTGCGCAAGCGAAATGGCGTACGTTGCGGCGGCCGCCGATTCCTTACTGAAGTCTGTGGCATAGACAATGTGCGAAATCTCGCCGCCTCGGCGCGGCTCTTCCGGCGAACATGGACCAATCGTCAACACTGCGCAAGAGGCCTGCCGGAAAACCTCCTCTGCGGATGACCCGAGGAAGAATTTCTTCACTCCAGATCGTCCCCGGGTGCCGAGCACGATCAAATCAATCTTGTTCTTCTCTACTGTGGCGGCCAGGATGGACCAGAAATCCCCCTCTTCGATTAAGACTTCCGCCTTGATTCCCGGAAAGGACTTGAGCAGTGTTTGTCGTCGCTTCTCCGCCTCTACTTCTGCCGCTTTCTGGAGAACAGTCCAGGTGGCCGGCTCCGTCATCGGGTTAACAACGGGTGTCATCACATGCAGAGCATACAGTTTGGCGCCAAAGCGCTTTGCAAACTCCGTTGCATACGGAAGCGCACCGGCCGCTGCCGGAGAGAAATCCGTCGGAAAAAGTATGTTCTTCACCTGAATTCGGGTCTGTACATCGAGCGTTTTCATGTTGCACCTCCTATTCCATCCTAGTTAGACGGAAACGTACCGGGGCGGCTGTGACAGCAGGCACGTTCGATTGTGACAGAGGTCACCGCACGCAAAACCCGCCGGGCGCAACCTTCAACTGGAGGCGAGATATGGAAACCATCGACGCGAGCACTCAAATTGCATTGAAAAACATTCTGTTTCTTACGGATTTTTCAGAGCCTTCCGAAGCGGCACTTCCATTCGCGACGGCGGTGGGTCGCGGTTACGGTTCCAAAGTTCATGCCCTCCACGTATTAATACCCGCTCCTTACGTATACACGACGCCCGAGTTAACAGCCGTGGCGATCGAAGGCGCAGAGGAAAATGCGGAAGCGGAAATGCAGCGGGTCGAGTCCCAACTTGCCGGCCTGGAGCACGAAACAGCCGTAGTGAGAGGAATTGCGATCTGGCCAACGGTTGAAGAGGCGATCAAAGATCACGAGATTGACCTTATAGTCCTCGGAACACACGGCCGCACCGGAGCTGAGAAGCTTCTACTCGGTTCGGTCGCCGAAGAAATCTTTCGGCGTTCGCCAGTCCCGGTGCTCACGATTGGTCCAGCCGTGCGCAGCAGCGTACACACTGGCGCGCATTTTCATCGCGTCCTGTTCGCGACGGATTTCTCTCCCGAGTCGCTCGCCGCGGCGCCTTATGCAGTCTCCCTTGCGAAGGAAAACCGGACGCGCCTACTCTTGATCACGGTCATGAGAAAGCCGCAGCAACGGAATAACGACGAAAAAGTCTTCGAAATGTCGGTGGCCGAAGCGATTCATCACCTCTACTCAGTAATCCCGGAAGACGCGAAGCTCGATTTCCCGGTGGAAGTGGCGGTTGAATACGGTGAGGCGGCCGACCGGATCGTCGAAGTCGCCAAGGAGCGCGGCGCGGATTTGATAGTCCTGGGCGTCCGTGATGCGGCAGGGCGAATGGGTGCGGCTACTCATCTTGAGCGCGCCACGGCACATAAGGTAGTCGCGCATGCTTCTTGCCCTGTGCTGACTGTACGGCGTTAATAGGGATCACGGGGATCCGGCAAAACTCGGCGACATTAAATCCACCTTGCCACGCAGTGGACGACCCAGGAATCTGGATTATGCTCATCTTGGGGGATCCAATTTACCATCCACCATGGAAGCAAACAGTAGTGTCCCGACGATCCCAATGACTCCTGCGATAATAAATGGCGTCGGGGGCCCGATTTTCCACAACAGACCTCCGATCGCGGATGCCGGAGTAATCGAAAGGCTCCTCAGCATGTAATAGAGCCCCACTGTTCTCGCACGCAACTGTTGCGTCGCGAGATCCACAATCATCGCCTTGCGTGAAGGTTCGCCGATTTCCCTCAGCCCACCAAGCACAAACGCCCCGACCAGAGTCGTGAAATTGCGGGCCATAACGATCGCGACGGGGTACAAGGCAAAACACACGAATGTGGCAATAACAACCGGTTTTCGGCCGACACGCTCCGCCAGTTTTGCTGACGGAACATAAATGAGAATCGCGGTCGCCAGTTGCACCGCAACAAGGACGCCGTAGCGCGCAATCGGGATCCCGGTGATGTTCGTGACGTACAGGATGGTGAAGACATCCGCCATTCCCTCGCATGTTCGGATCGCGATATCTGAAACCAGAAGCCGCTTGAGCACCGGGTGAAATGACTTCCAAACGCCATGAATTTTCACTGTATCGCCACCAGCGGCCGGGAGACTCATCGTCAACAACAGCGGCACGGTAATCATCGCCATGATCAATGTGATTCCCAGCCCCACGCGCATCCCCGCTCGAATCCCGAGCGCGCCGAGCATCATGCCGCCGATCAAAGGTGACACCGCCATTGGGACGCGCTTCAGGATGGAATAAATCGTGAACCCCATGGCCCTTCGTTCTTTCGGGAGGGCATCGCCAATGGT
>JBAWGF010000188.1:0-30492 GCA_049592615.1 Candidatus Acidiferrales bacterium | reverse complement strand
GGATCAGTTCGGCGAGGAGATGCAAACACTGTACATCAAAGACCTGCCTCCCGCGGGAACCTATTTGCAGGCGTGGCAGGGCGCAACGGTGATTTATGGCGGCCATTACGGAGTGAATGCGGATGGGTCGGTGGTCAGCGCAGGTTTGTATGGGCCATACGAACAATTGCAACCGGCGAATTGGCCGCTCATAACTCCCACCGAGCAGCTGGGCGAGGCGTATCGGAGGTGCTGCACTTCCGTCTCGTGGGTTGGAGAGGCCCTGACGATCCATCTCCTCCACGCGGAAAATGTGTGGAATCATCCCGCGTTCTTTGACTACGTGGACCGCTGGATGACGGAAGACGACACGCAGGCCATTGCCGAAATCAAAGCGCAGTCCGGCTTTGATTACGGTGCGAACTGGGAGCGGCAAGGGCAAACTAAATTCTGGCTGCAAGGCGAGTTTCCTCAGTACACCTTTATCGACGACATGTGGAAGGCCTACCGATAGCCCGCCAGACGCCAGCAACGTGATTTTTGCGAAATCCTTTCTTCTGAGAGAGAATCCAAACATCCGGCTGTCCGGTTTCGTTGCATATTTCCAAGACTGATTCTAAGTGGTGCGAATATCGGGCACCCGTGGCGCGGACTAGCAGTGTTTCCTTGATCCCTGGCGTGCTCTCTCTTTCGTGTTAGTCACTACTATGTTATGGTGACTCTCACTTTGACAGGGGTGCACCCGCAGGTTGAAGCGCCCGGCATTTCACCCAGGAGAAGATTCACTTATGGGCAACGCCAAGTCCGCTCGTGGCGGCTCACCCGTCGCGACTCTTCGCAGCGCAAATCGCTCGCAGGGATCCGCAAAGCGAATTAGAAGGGACCATGGCGCCACCGCACCCACGCACGAGCCACTCGGGCTTCGCGAGCGCAAGAAAGCACGTCTGCGCCAGGAAATCATCAAGACCGCCGTTAAGCTGTTCCGCAAACGCGGCTATGAGAACACGCGGGTGGATGACATTGTCCAGATTCTCGAAATCAGCCAGCCGACGTTTTTCCGCTATTTCCCGAGCAAGGATGCCGTTTTGTGCGAGGTCGGCCGGCGCGGCTTTGACTGCATCACCGAACATCTGAAATCCGAGCTCTCAAGCGAGGCAACGACTGCTGAGCGTTTGCGCCGGTTATATCAGGCGCTGGCCCGCGAAACGGAGAGCGATCGTCCACTGTGGCAAGCCGTCGTGCTTTCTGGCGCGATGGATCCGGTCCATTCACCGGACATGCGCGGACGCAAAGAATTCGCGATTGGTCTGCTCCGGGAGATTCTTGCGGAAGGCCAGAAGCGCGGTGAAGTCTCGCGAGCATTTCCCGTCGCTCATCTCGCCGAATTCATGGAAGGCCTCCACAACACGGTTGTCCGGCAGTGGGCCGTCGATCTCACCGGACCCCACCGGCTGACCGAGCGTGTGCGGAGCGCCGTGGAATTCTTTCTGCGCGGCGTCCAACCGTGAACTCCAGGTTTTCGCCGTGAAAGCCGCAGTCCTCCATGAATTCAAACAGCCGCTGACAATCGAAGACGTTGATTCTCCAAAGCCGGATGCCGACGAAGTCCTCATTGCCGTCGAGGCCTGCGGCGTTTGCCATTCAGACCTGCACGTTGCCGGCGGAGACTGGAAGCAATTGGCGGGCATCATCAAGAAGCCCCTGATTCTCGGGCATGAAATCGCCGGCCGCGTTGTCGAGAGGGGCGCATCGGTGCGCGACCTGGAAGTAGGCGACCGCGTCGGTGTGCCTTGGATTCATTGGACGTGCGGCGAGTGCGAATTCTGCCGGGAGGGAAATGAAAATCTCTGCGTGCGCCAGAAGATCACGGGCGTCACTGTGGACGGCGGGTACGCCGAATTCATCAAGGCGCCGGCGAGCCATGTCCTGAGAATCCCGGACGCGCTCAGCTTTGTTGATGCGGCTCCACTTTTTTGCGCCGGCGTCACCGTCCTGCGAGCCCTGAAACAAGCGCTGATTTCGCCGGGGCAGCGCCTGGCCGTATTCGGCGTAGGCGGCCTCGGACACATCGCCGTTCAAATCGGCCGGGCATTTGGGGCCGAAGTCACCGCCATCGACATTTCGGATGAAAAGCTGGCGCTCGCAAAATCGTGCGGCGCTGCGTATGTGTTGAACGCGGCGGCCGCGGATGTCGTCAAGGAATCGCGCGGCCGGGGCGGCGTCCACGTGGCGATCGTGACCTCGGCTGCGAAAGCGGCTTACGACAGCGCCTTTTATTGCCTGCGACCGACCGGAACTCTCCTCGTCGTTGGCCTGCCTGCTGAAAACATCGGATTCCCGCCGATCTTGATGGCTGCCACTGAGGTCCGCATCCGGGCTTCCGCTGTGGGAACGCGCCGGGACGTGACGGAAATACTGGCGATGGCCGCGGCGGGAAAAGTCCGCTGCAAGACCACCTCCCGTCCGCTCGCACAGGCCAATGACGTCCTCGAAGCAATGCGTCGCGGCCTGATTTCCGGACGTGTTGTCCTCACCCCTCGCTGAATTCGAATCTCCCGGATCGAAAAAAGGATGAACGAGTTGCGCTCGAACGCGGGGAGCGCGGCCCGCATCCCCGCTTGACGTTAGTCACTCTTATGTGATAGCAACTATCACAATTCGGCAGGGTGAGCGGTGGGGTCAGGAATCAATCGAAAGATGGAGGCGAAATCGAGCTTCGGATGCGGCGGCGCTTTCTTGCGCCAGGGCGGTCGCCATCTTGACGATAGTCTCTAATTTGTGATACGGACTATCACAATTCTGAATGGGTCGAAAAGCAAGTGGGGTTCTTGTGGTTCGGAATTATGTCCCGGGAAACGCTGCGGGGGCGCGGCTTGCAAGACCGGCGGTGGAATCGGCGACCAGCAAGGACCGGGCAATCATTTTTGGCGGTTGAGTGAAACTCCGATTACGGGGGCAGAAAATGCTCGGGGGCGCTCACCGAAATTTGGGAACGTCTGGGACGAAACAGGAGGACAGTATGAAGTCAGCCATACGGGCAGGTGCGTTCCTGTTCTTAGTGTGCATGCTGGGGATTCCTCTAGCTCATGCCCAGGGCGTCGGCTCTTCGGGCAATGTCAGCGGAACCGTGACGGATCCATCCGGTGCCGCCGTGCCCAAAGTGACCGTCACCGTAACACAAGCGGAAAAGGCGATTCGGCGCACCGCTGTGACTGACGACAGCGGGCAATACCGCGTGACCGGGCTACTCCCCTCCGATTATGACGTGAGTGCCGGCCTCTCCGGCTTTCAGACTGCCGTCCTCAAGGGCGTCGTCGTCAATGTCGGTCAAACGACCATCGTGGATTTCCAGCTCAAATTGTCCCGCGTCGCGGAGACGGTCGAAGTGTCGGCCACGCCGCCCGTGGTGGATACCGAGAGAGGCTCGCAATCGGACATCGTGGACACGCAGTACATCGCGGACCTTCCCATCAATCGGCGTGACTATCTGACGTTCACATTGCTCGTGCCGGGCGTCACGAATTCCACCAGATTGGCCGGGGACCAAGATTTTCGAGTGAAACAAACGCCGCAGAGCGGCCTTTCGTTCTATGGGAGCAATGGCAGAGGAAATAGCGTGACTGTGGATGGCGCTGAGTTCAATGACGATGCGGGGGGCGTCCGGCCAAACCTCAGCCAGGATGCAGTGCAGGAATTCCAGGTCAACCGAAGTAACTATGCTGCTGACCTGGGCGGGGCAAGCGGTGCTTCTATCAATATCGTATCAAAGTCCGGGACCAATGACATTCACGGCAGCTTCTATGGATTTTTCCGGAATGATGCTCTGGATGCTCAGGACCCATTCGCATTCAGCCAGGCGCTTCAGCCGGGCGACGTGTTCAATCCAGCGGGCCCGGATTTAACCGGCACGCCGGTGAAGAATTCGCTGAGCCGCCAGCAATTCGGAGGGTCCATCGGGTTTCCGATCCACAAGAACAAGACATTCATGTTTGTCGCTTTGGAAGGTTTGCGGCAGGACGCTCAGAACGCAGTTCCAATCCTTACGGATACGAGTATTTTCCATCCGGAAACGGATGCGTCGAACAATCAGCAAGGACTCATTAATGCCATTGCGGCCCTACCCGGCAACCCAACCATCCCGTGCCTGTCCGGCGCTCCCGCCATGGATGCGCATACTTGCGCCTTGGCCCTCACCAGCGCTCTTACCATTTCTCAATTTACGGGCCTCCAACCCATCAATACCGCGCTGAACCAATTCATCGTCAACGAATTTGAGACGAATGGCGGTCTATTTCCTTACAACTCCCGCGCGTACTTGGGATCCGCTCGTCTCGACCACCAGTTTAGTGAGCAGGACCAGGTTTTCTTCCGCCTCAGTTTCGGGCGCGACAACCAGGAAGACCCTGATGTGCAATCGCTGACAGGCTTCTCCCGGGGCAGTTCCGTCCATGCCTTGGACGGTACGCTCCAGGGATCCTGGTTTCACCAGTTTAATCCGACCACTTCGAATGAACTCCGGCTGCAATACAGTTACGACGACTTCAACGTGATTCCAAATGCACCCGGACAGGCGGGGCTCGACATCCCCGGTTTTGCGAATTTAGGGACGCAAATCTTTATTCCAAGCTTCACGATTGCGCGCCGCACCGAGATTTCGGACAACATCACCATGGTCCGCGGCCATCACACCATGAAGTTTGGATTTTACGAGCTGCTCCGCAACAATCACACGGAGTCGCACACTTTCTTTCCGGGGCGGTTCGTTTTTGGATTGTTGCCGGGAGGCCTGCTGAGTCCGTGCTTCGTCGCATCCGCTGGCGGACCAAACCCCTGCGGCCTGACGACCGCTGGCGTCAACATCAATTCAATCCAGTCCGTGTCGTTGGGTCTGCCGCAGTTCTTTCAGCAGGGATATGGAAATCCCAGTTACTCCTACACAAGACCCTTTACAGCAGCCTATTGGCAAGATTCATGGGCGATCCGGCCGAACCTGACTCTGACTTTCGGCCTCCGATACGAATTGGATTCGCAGTACGGCCCATTGAACACGGGAACGAAGAATTTTGGTCCGCGTGTTTCATTTGCCTGGGATCCGTTCAAAGATCACAAGACCGTAATCCGCGGCGGCTACGGGATCTTCTACTCACCCATTTACGCTCAGATCCCCGGCGTCGTAAAGGTTCTTGGCGATATCAACGGGACACGGCAGATTGCCATTTTCCTCGACCCGCTGACGGGAGATCCTCTGAATCCCGCCGACACTTCCGCAGCTGTCTTTCGGACGATGTTCTCCACGCCCGTGCCCGCAGCGAACGCGCCTCCGGGAACGGTGAACCCGAACAAAATTTCCTGCACGATTCCGCAGGCTGGGGCTGCTGCTTGCATAAATGCTGCGGATTTGGCCCCGTTCGGCATCAACGTCAGCAACACCGCACCCCTTCCCCCGGCGCCGGGCGCAGCTCCCCTGCCAGTAATCTTCAGCGGCCAGCCCGGCTACGCGAGCCCTTATTCGCAGCAGCTTGAATTGGGAATCGAGCGGCAGATTGCTCCCGGATTCTCTGTTTCCGCGAGCGGCGTTTACGTCCACACTCTGCGGCTTCCCGTCGCGATCGATACAAACGCGCTGCCGGCCCCGTTCTCTCAGGTCCCATTGGCTAATGGCAAAATCTTCTCTTATCGGAATTGGAATGGAACGAATTGCCCGGGCGGAGCCTTCGGAACAGGCGCCACCTGTTTTGCGAATCCGTTCCTCGTTCAAACCGACCAGTATTCTTCCATTGGGTCCGCTGTTTACGAGGGACTCATCCTGGAAATCAAGAAGAGATTTAGCGATCACTTTGCGATCTTCGCGAATTACACCTTCAGCAAGGCCATCGACGACTCAACCGACTTCAACAGCGACTTTGGCCCGGTGGACAATACGAATCTCGCCGGGGAGCGCGGCCTCTCCACGTTTGATCAAAGGCACAAGGTGGTGGTCGCGGGAATCTTCGACAGTCCGTGGAAAGGACCGATCCTCTCGGGCTTCGAGCTCTCTCCGATTTTTACGTACAACAGCGCGCATCCATTTAACCTCCTTGCGGACAACGTGGACTTGAACGACGACCGTCATTACACAAACGACCGTCCGTTCGGCGCCGGAAGGAACACCGGGATTGGCCCGAATTTCTTCAATTTCGACATGCGGTTGAGCCGCCGGTTTAAGGTGGGCGAGAAAGCCACCATCCAGTTGTTGGCGGAGGGCTTCAACATCTTCAATCGCACGAACTACGCCAGTGTGAACAATGAAGTGAATCCGGCTTATGGTCTTCCGACGGCGCTAGGAGGCCTGGGAAATGTCTCTTTCAACGCGCACGGAAGCGCAGCGCTTTCGCCGAGCCAGCCTTTGGGTTTCACTTCGGCTTTTCCGAAGCGTCAATTCCAGCTCGGTTTTCGAGTCAGCTTCTGAGGTGATTGGAAATTCAGGGGGGACTGGAGAATCCCTACACGGGATTTTCCGGTCCCCTGCACTCGTTTGTCGCTCGATTCGCTTGATGCCTCAGGTTCAACCGTTCCTGACCAGCGTATGAGGGCAAAGCCCACTCGGGCCCGAGTCATTTGCGGCCATTGGGAATTTCTTCATGATGGCGGAGCGCATGTTGATGGAAACTGACCGGAAGATGAACGTCAAAGATCTCTTCGACCTCACCGGCCGTGTTGCGATTGTCACGGGAGGCTCCGCTGGACTCGGGCGGCAAATGGCGGAAGCACTCGGCGAGATGGGCGCCAGCCTGGTATTGTGCGCTCGAAAGATTCAACGATGCCAGCAAGCCGCGGAAGAATTGCAGAAACTCGGCGTAAGCGCGCTCGCTTTCGCCTGCGACGTGAAAAACCCCGCGAGCATTCAGGAAGTGGTCGATGCAACGGTCGATCGCTTCGGCCGGATCGACATCCTGATAAATAATGCGGGAACGTCGTGGGGCGCGCCTGTGGAAGAAATGCGCCTCGAGCATTGGAACAAGGTGATTGAGACCAACTTGACCGGAACTTTTCTATTCTCGCAGGCCGTCGGGAAGGTCATGATTCCCCAGCGGCGAGGGAAGATCATCAATGTCGCTTCGGTTGCGGGATTGCACGGCGCGCCGCCCGAATTTCAGGCCATCGGATATCACGCGAGCAAGGGCGGCGTCATCGCATTCACGAAAGATTTGGCATGCAAATGGGCGGTGCATAACATCCACGTGAACGCCATCGCTCCGGGCTGGTTCCCCACCGACATGTCCGCTGTCGTGATCGAACGGAACGAGGAATTGCTGCGAAAGAGAATTCCACTCGGGCGATTTGGAAACGAGCGCGATTTAAAGGGAGCTGCTGTTTTCCTTGCTTCCGATGCATCGGATTATGTCACCGGGCACGTTCTCGTGGTTGATGGAGGACAGACAGCGTAGCATCGACGAGATTCACTATGAACATCCCGCTCACACCCATTCGATTCCTGCGCTATCCCGAGCAGCAGTACCCTCGCCGCACTGCCGTCGTATGTGGAAGCGAGCGTTTTACGTACTCTCAATTTGCCGGGCGCGTGAGCCATCTGGCGGGTGCTCTGCGCCAAGCCGGCTTGAAACCCGGTCAGCGCGTCGCGTATCTGAGCATGAATTGTCATCGCCTGCTCGAAGGCTACTACGGCGTTCCCGAGGCCGGCGGGGTCTTCCTCCCGCTGAACATTCGTCTTTCGCCGCAAGACCTGGCCTTCATTCTGAACGATGCCAGTGCAAAAGTTCTCTTCCTGCAAAAGGATTTCCTCGGCATGGTTGATTGTTTTCGCCAGAAGGTTCCCACAGTCCAATCGTTTATCCTTTTGGACGGCCCGCCCGAAGCAAGCTGGCTTTCGCCGCACAACTATGAAGAGTTTCTGGCAAGCGCCGAGCCCTACCGCGCCGACATTATGGAATTCGATGAAAATTCCCTGGCAGAGCTCTTTTACACAAGTGGAACTAGCGCCAATCCCAAGGGGGTGATGCTGACGCACCGGAATGTCTACCTCCACGCGTTGAGCGTTTGTATTGCGTTCCACACCGAGGCCCAGTCGGTGGAGCTGCACACGATTCCGCTCTTCCATGCGAACGGCTGGGGCGTCGCACATTCGCTCACACTCCAAGGCGGCACGCACGTCATGATTCAGCGCTTCGATCCAAAGGAGGTTTTCCGCCTGATTGAGCGCGAGCGCGCGACCGCTTGTAGTCTCGTGCCGACCATGGCGACGGCGCTTGTGAATTCGCCCGAGCTCCGAAAGTTCGACTTGAGCAGTCTCAAACGAATCGTCATTGGAGGCGCCGCATCCTCTCCCACCATTGTCCGCGAGGTGGAAGAAAAGCTGGGGTGCATGTGCTTCTCCGGCTATGGCTTGACGGAAACCTCGCCGATGCTCTCCATTTCGCCGATGAAGCTGGGACTTCATTGGGATGGCGATCAACGCTACGCGGGACAGGCGATGACCGGATTTCCTCCGCCGGGTATGGAGCTTCGCGTAGTGGACGGAGACGACGTGAATGTCCCCCGCGACGGGAAATCAATCGGCGAGATTATTGCGCGGAGCGACGGTGTAATGAAAGGCTACTGGCGGCAGCCCGAAGACACGGCCAACATTTTGCGGGGCGGGTGGTTTCATACGGGCGACATGGCCACTTGGAACGAGGACGGGTATCTCCTCATTGTGGACCGCAAGAAGGACATCATCGTCAGCGGCGGCGAAAACATCTCCTCGCTCGAAATCGAGAAGGCCCTGATCGCACATCCGTGCGTGTATGAAGTCGCCGTCATCCCCATTCCGGATCCGAAATGGGGCGAATTGCCGTTGGCGCTCGTGGTCCGGAAGCCGAACGAAAAAGTTTCCGAGCAGGAACTGGTCGAATTCTGCCGATCGCACCTCTCGCATTACAAGTGCCCCCGATCAATCGAGTTCGTCGACAGCTTGCCCAAAACCGGCACCGGGAAAATTTTGAAAAAAGAACTTCGCAGGAAGTATTGGCAAGGCCAGGAAACAATTCGGCCGGAATTTACGGCAGGACAAAAGGAAAGTTGATCCGAATAGCGGATAGGCGTGCGCTCTCGTGAGCGTAGAAATGAGTCGGAAGGAGCTTCTGGAATGGATCTGAATCTGACAGCGGAAGAACGGCAATTTCGAGATGAGTTGCGCGGCTGGCTTGATGTAAACGTTCCAAAGGATTGGAACGAATGGCGGGAGAAGCCCATTGAGGACTCATTCCCCTACTTGAGAGCCTGGCAGAGAAAACTCTACGAGGGAGGATGGGCCGCGGTTTCCTGGCCAAAAGAATATGGGGGCCGCAGTGCGAGCCTGATGCAGCAGGCCATTTTCTGGGAGGAGATGGCGCGCGTCGAAGCGCCGCCGATGGCGAACTCCCTTGGTCTCGGGCTCATCGGCCCGACCATCATCGCCTATGGCACCGACGCTCAGAAAAAACGCTATATCCCCAAAATCCTGAGCGCCGAAGAAATCTGGTGTCAGGGTTTTTCTGAGCCGAATGCCGGCTCCGATCTCGCGAGCCTGCAAACGGAAGCGCGCCTCGATGGCGATCACTATGTCGTCAACGGGCAAAAAGTTTGGACAAGCTATGGCTGGGTGGGTAATTGGTGCGAACTCGTTGTCCGCACGGACCCGAATGTAGCCAAGCACAAAGGCCTCTCGGTTCTGCTCATTGATATGAAGTCGCCCGGAGTGGAAGTTCGTCCGCTGCGGCAGATGACGGGCGAATCCGAGTTCAGCGAAATATTTTTCCGTGACGTGCGCGTGCCGGTCGAAAACATCCTCGGCAAAGTGAATGACGGCTGGAACGTGGCGGTCAGCACGCTCATGTACGAGCGCGGCTCTTACGGCGCGCGCCTCCACCTTCTGTTCAAGCGCAATATCAATCGGCTCATCGAACTCTCGCGCACGTTTCAAAAGGACGGGTGCCCCGCGGCTCAGAGCCCGCTCGTGCGCCAGAAACTCGCACAGTGTTATGCGGAAATCGAAATCATGCGGTTGAATCAGATGCGCGCATTCAGCCGGATTACCGCCACGGGCGTCCCGGGCCCGGAGGGATCGATCCTAAAGATTTTTTGGAGCGAGTTGAATCAGCGCGTCCAGCAAATCGCGCAGGAGCTGCTGGGGTCATACGGACAATTGCTGGGCGATGATCCTCTCGCAATCGACAAGGGGATTTGGTCCTACGGCTACCTTCGCACGCGCGGCAACACGATTGAAGCCGGCACTTCGGAAGTTCAGCGCAACATCATCGGACACTTCGTTCTCGGCCTGCCGAGAAGCTACTAAGAGGAAAAGCGATGCAATTTGGTCTGAGCGAGAGCCAGGAAATTCTGAAGGATAGCGCGAAGAAATTCTTCGCGGGCGAATGTCCGATGGAACACGTCCGGCGCATCATGGAAACCGAGACCGCCTACGACACGGCCTTGTGGGCTAAAATGACCGAGCAAGGCTACACGGGCATTATTTTCCCCGAGGAGTATGGCGGTGTGGGCCTTGGTACTGTCGAACTCATTCTCCTCATGGAAGAAGCGGGCCGAGCCCTTTTGCCCGGGCCTTTTTTTTCCACCGTTGCGCTCGCCGGATCCGTGATTGACGCTGTCGCCGGTGCCGAGCAAAAAAAGAAATATCTTTCGCGAATCTGCGCAGGCGAAGCACGCTCCACGGTTGCCATCCTTGAAGCGAGCGCGAGCTGGGATCCAGCCGATATACAGATCGCCGCCGCAAATGGAAAGATCACGGGCGAGAAGCGATTCGTGACGGACGCCGCCGCTGCGGACTTCATTGTCGTTGTGGCGCGCAACGGCGTCTTCGTCGTGGACTCGAAAGCCACGGGCATGCGCATCACGCCGATGTCGGGCATGGATCTCACGCGCAAGCTCTATCGAGTGGAATTCCGCGACGCTCCTGCCGAAAAACTTGGCGATGCCACCGGCTTGTCGAAGGCGTTCGACGTCGCCACCGCTGCTCTGGCCGCGGAGATGGTCGGCGGGATGCAGCGCACGCTCGACATCACCGTCGAGTATGCCAAGATGCGCAAGCAGTTCGGAAAGCCGATCGGTATGTTCCAGGCGGTGCAGCATCTTTGCGCCGACATGTATCTGGAAACGGAAAGTTCGCGCTCCGCGGCCTATTACGCGGCGTGGACTCTCCAGGAAAATGCACCCGACGCGGCTGTCGCAGTCTCCGTCGCAAAAATGTACGCAAGCGACGCGGGCCGCACCGTCGGCAACCGCGGAATCCAGGTGCACGGCGGCATGGGCTTCACATGGGAAAACGATGTGCATCTTTATTACCGCCGCGCGAAGGCATCCGAGACTCAGTTCGGCGACGCGACGTTTCACCGTGAGCGCATCGCGCGTCTCGTGATCGACGCGCCCACCGTCTCGGCCAAAACTGCGTAAGCGTTTCAAAAAAGAGAGTCAACCTCATGAGCGATCTGGTTCAACTCACAAAAGAAAATGGTATCGCAGTCATCACGATCAACAACCCGCCGGTCAATGCCCTCAGCCCCGGCGTCCCCGAAGGAATTTCTGAAGCGATCGAGCAGATCGAGCGGGACGACACCGTAAAAGCTGCCGTACTGATCGGCAGCGGACGCACTTTCGTGGCGGGTGCGGACATCAAGGAATTTGCAAAAATCACTTCCGGCAAAACTCAGCGCGGCGATGGATTCAAGCCGTTGCTCGTCCGCATCGAAAATTGCCGCAAGCCTGTCGTGATGGCGATTCACGGAACGGCTTTCGGCGGTGGCCTCGAATTGGCCATGGCGGGCCATTATCGCGTTTGCGTCGCGACTGCGCAGGTCGGCCAACCGGAAGTGAAACTCGGCATCATCCCTGGCGCGGCCGGCACGCAGCGGCTTCCTCGCCTCGCGGGCGTTGCAAAAGCCGTCGAGATGTGCATGGACGGCAATCCGGTGAAGGCCGAGGACGCGTTGAAAGCGGGCATCGTCGATCGCATCATGGCGGGCGATTTGCTCGCCGGAGCGATTGCATTCGCTCGCGAAGTCGCGGAAAACCCCGTGCCCAAAACACGCGAACGCAGCGACAAGCTGGGTACGCCCGAGCAGAACGCGCCTATTTTCGCCGCAGCCCGCGAGACCGCGCGCAAGAAGCAACGAGGCGTGATCGCTCCGCTCGCCGCGATCGATGCGGTGGAAGCCGCGACAAAGCTGCCATTCGAAGACGGTTGCCGCGAAGAGCAGTCGCTCTTCATGAAGTGCCTCTTCTCCGATCAATCCAAATCCCTCATCCACGTTTTTTTCGGCGAGCGCGAAGTCGCGAAGATTCCGGATGTCCCGAAGGAGACGCCAATCATCCCTGTGAAAAGTGCCGCGGTCGTCGGTGCGGGGACGATGGGTGGGGGAATCGCGATGGTTCTCGCCAACGCCGGCATTCCCGTTCTCCTCAAGGAAGCTGATCAGCCTGCGCTCGACCGCGGGCTCGCCAACATTCAGAAAAACTACGCGAATTCCGTCAAGCGCGGCCGCTTCACGCAACAATTCGTCGACGAGCGCCTGAAGCTGATTCAGCCGACGCTTACCTTCGACGGATTCGCCGGCGCCGACATAGTCATCGAAGCGGTTTTCGAAGGTATGGCGCTCAAGAAGCAAGTCTTCGGCGAGCTCGATCGCGTGTGCAAGCCCGGAGCGATACTTGCTAGCAATACGTCAACGCTGAACATCGACGAAATTGCATCCGCAACTTCCCGGCCCGAGTCCGTCATTGGAACTCATTTCTTCAGTCCGGCAAACGTGATGCGCTTGCTTGAAATCGTACGCGGCAAAGCGACCAGCAAAGAAGTGATCGCCACGTGCATGCAGCTTTCGAAAAAAGTTGGCAAGATTGGCGTGCTGGTTGGAAATTGCCGGGGCTTCGTCGGCAATCGGATGTTCCATCCGTACGTTCGCGAATCAGTTTTTCTTGTTGAAGAAGGCGCGACTGTGCAGGAAGTGGACAGCGCGCTTTATAATTTCGGAATGGCGATGGGCCCTCTTGCCGTCGGGGATCTCGCCGGCCTCGATGTAGGCTGGCGCATTCGAAAGGAGTACCGTCATCTCGAAAAGCCCGGCATCCGCCAGCCATTCGCCGGCGACAATCTTTGCGAAATGGGACGCTTCGGCCAGAAGACAGGCGCTGGCTGGTACATGTATGACGAGCAGCGCCGCGCGATGCCGGATCCGGAAGTCGAGCAGCTGGTGCTCAAGTGGGCCGCAGAGGCGAAAATCCCGCAGCGAAAGTTTTCGGCTGACGAGATCGTCGAGCGTTGCATTTACGCGCTGGTCAACGAGGGCGCGCGAATCCTCGAAGAGGGTTACGCGCTGCGCGCCGTTGACATCGACATCATCTACCTCAACGGCTACGGATTCCCTGCTTATCGCGGCGGCCCGATGTGGTACGCGGACACTGTGGGCCTGAAAAAAGTTTACGATCGCGTCTGCGAATTCCACCGGCAGCATGGCGAGATTTGGGAGCCTTCGCCGCTGTTGAAGCAGCTCGCTGAGCAGCGAAAGACGTTCGCTGAATTCAGCAGAGACCAGGACGCCGCCTCTTAGTTACAATTCCATTCAAGACCGATATGGCTGACGTGCTAGACCATCCGGCCGCTGTTCGACGCGGGGAGGAACTCGACCTTGCCGCCCTTGAGCCGTTCTTGCTGCGACATTTTCCCGGCAGCACAGGACCGCTTGTCGTCGAGCAATTTCCGAGCGGCCACTCCAATCTGACCTACCTGGTGCGTCTGGGCGACCGCGAAATGATTCTTCGCCGCCCGCCCTTCGGCAGCAAGGTCAAGTCGGCGCACGACATGGGCCGCGAGTACCGCGTGCTGTCGAAACTGCATGCGGCCTTCAATCCAGCTCCCCGAGTCTTGGCCTATTGCGATGACGACACTGTCCTGGGTTCGCCTTTCTACCTCATGGAACCGATCCACGGAATCATTCTCCGCAGAGAGCTGCCCGAAGGCCTCGCGTTTACGCCCGAGATGGCTCGCAAACTAAGCGAGGCGATTGTTGAAACCCTCGCAATGCTTCATGCATTGGACTTCGGTGCGATTGGCCTCGGCGACCTGGGCAAGCCGCAAGGCTATCTCGAGCGTCAGGTTCGCGGTTGGATCGAGCGCTACCACGGCTCGAAAACGCACGACCTCGAGGAAGTCGGACGCATCTCCACTTGGATGTTGGAGCACATGCCCGCGACAAGCGATGCCGCGCTGATTCACAACGATTTCAAGTACGACAATGTCGTGCTCGACCCAGCGGACATCACCCGCATTGTGGGTGTGCTCGACTGGGAGATGGCGACGATCGGCGATCCGCTCACCGATTTGGGCACGGCCCTCGCGTACTGGATTGACGCGCAGGACACCGACGAGCTGCAAAAAATCCGTTGGGGTCCGACGACAGTCCCCGGGAGCCTGACGCGCGCGCAACTGGTGGAACTCTACGCGAGAAAAACCGGGCGCGATGTTTCGAACATGAATTTCTATCTGTCGTTTGCGCGGTTCAAAGTGGCGGTCATTGTCCAGCAGATCTACTATCGCTATCACCAGGGACTGACGAAGGACCCGCGCTTCGCTTCCATGCCGGACTTGATCAAAATCCTCTTGCGAGCCTCCCTGCATTCCACGCAAAGCGCGTCGATTTGAGGAATTATCGATTCTCGCAATGCTTTGCGTCCTACCGGTAGTATCGGACGATCCAATCCGCCACGCAGCATGGCTTCTCGCCGCCTTGAACCTCGACCGTCACAGAAAATGCAGCTTCGATCGCGTCCGGCAGCTCTTTCAGGCTTTGCAGCGTGACGCGCGCGCGAATGTTGGAACCAGCGCGAACGGGAGCAGGAAATCGAACTCGATTCGAGCCGTAGTTGATCGCCATTCGCACGCCGCCGCGGATTTGAAGCGCCTGCTTCATGAAATGACTCAGCAGCGATAGCGTCAGGAAACCGTGCGCAATCGTGGCGCCGAAGGGCGACTCGCGCTGGGCGCGTTCGCGATCCACGTGAATCCACTGGCGGTCCTCCGTGGCCTCGGCAAATTGCTGGATGCGCTCCTGAGAAATCGTCAACCAATCCGTGACGCCGATTTCCTGCCCCACAAAATCTTTCAGCGATTGCGGCGTGTCCACCTCGAGTGGCGGCATGCAGACTCCTCTTGGCTGGCTCGATTCGTAATTCGAAAACGTGTGAAATTATTTCGACGCCGATTATCCCGAAGACTACGCCCATTTCGCGAGTTCATGCCGAGCGAGCGCTTCCGCGTGGACTTCGTCCGGCCCGTCGGCCAGTCGCAGCGAGCGGACATTCGCCCAAGCGGCCGCGAGAAACGTGTCCTGCGAAACGCCCGCGCCGCCATGCGCCTGGATGGCACGATCCAGCACACGAAGGGCTGCATTGGGCGCGACAATCTTGATCATCGAGATTTCGCCGCGGGCTGCTTTATTACCGACAGTGTCCATCATGTGTGCGGCTTTCAACGTCAGCAGGCGGGCTTGTTCGATCTCCATGCGCGACGCCGCAATGTCCGCCCGGATCGTTCCCTGCTGTGCGAGCGGTTTGCCGAAGGCCACGCGTGACTGTACGCGCTTGCACATCGTCTCGAGGGCGCGTTCGGCCACGCCGATGCAGCGCATGCAGTGATGGATGCGTCCGGGTCCCAGCCGTCCCTGCGCGATTTCGAATCCGCGCCCTTCGCCGAGCAAAATATTTGAAACCGGGACGCGCACGTCTTTGAATGTGACCTCACCATGTCCATGCGGCGCGTGGTCATACCCAAACACAGTCAGGAGCCGCTCGATCTTCACTCCCGGCGCGTTCATCGGCACCAGAATCATCGATTGTTGCCGGTGGGTAGGAGCCGAGGTGTCTGTCTTGCCCATGAAAATTGCGACCTTGCACCGCGGGTCGCCCGCGCCGGAAGTCCACCACTTCCGGCCGTTAATGACGTAATCCGCACCGTCTCGACGGATGCTCGATTCGATATTCGTCGCATCGGAGGAAGCGACGGCCGGCTCGGTCATCGCGAAGCACGATCGGATTTCACCGGCGAGCAGCGGCTTGAGCCAGCGCTCCTTCTGCTCCGCCGTGCCGTAGCGCGCGAGCACTTCCATGTTCCCCGTGTCCGGCGCCGAGCAGTTAAACACTTCCGGCGCCAAAAAACTGCGGCCCATCATCTCGCAGAGCGGCGCGTACTCAAGATTCGTCAACCCCGCGCCATGTTCGTCATTCGGCAAAAAAAGATTCCAAAGACCCGCGCGGCGGGCTTTCGGTTTCAGCTCTTCGATCACGTTTGTTGGTTTCCACCGGTCGCGGTCAATTTCATCCTGGAAGCGCTGTTCGTTCGGGTAGATGTGTTCATCCATGAACGCTTGTAATTGCCGCTGCAGGTCTTTCACTTTTTCGCTGAACTCGAAGTTCATTGGAATCCTTTATCTGCCCGTAAACGCGGGGGCTCGCTTCTCGAGAAAATGCGCGACGCCTTCTTTGAAGTCCTCGCTCTTCAAACTCTCCAGCATCTCGCGCTCGGAAGCTTCAACCGCCTCTCCGAGTGTCTGGAACATCGCGTCATACGTCTGCCGCTTGATCACGCGCAAAGAGCGCGGGCTCACACCGGACGCAACATCGCGCGCGTATTCCCGCACCTTATCGGAAAAAACGTCGTGGGGAAACACGTGGTTCACCAGCCCCATGTGAAACGCCTCTGCCGCGTCGATCATCCTCGCGGAAAAAAGCAAATCGAGCGCGTTCGGAAGCCCCACGAGCCGGGGCAGCATCCAGGCCATTCCGTACTCGGCAATCAGTCCGCGCCGGGCGAAAGCGGTGCCGAAGCGAGCGGCATCCGACGCGAATCGCAAATCGCAATAGAGCGCGATCACAAGCCCGAGTCCGACCACAGGACCGTTGATCGCGGCGATTACCGGTTTTCCAACCGAGGGGAAATACGAGTATTTCTTCTGGAAGTCCGGCCGCACGCCCTTGCGCCGGGCTTTCGTTGCCAGTGCCTGCTTCCGGCCCCTGGCATCGAGGCCCCGCTCGACCACAGCGCTCAGAAGCGAGATGTCGGCGCCGGCGCAAAATCCCCGTCCTGCGCCGGTCAGCACGATGACGCGAACGTTTTCATCGCGCTCGGCCTCCTCGATCGAGGAACGCACCTCTTGTTCCATGATCGCGGTCCAGGCGTTCAGTTTGTCGGGGCGATTGAGGGTGATGGTCGCGACCCGGTCGGCCACTTCATAAATCGTTTCGTGGTTTGGCATGGTGGGCGCAATTATATAGAATGCATGTCGCGTTAGTCACTTTCATCTGTGAGTGACTATCGTCACAAAAGGAGATCCAATGGCGAGCGAAGGAGTGGCAATGAGCAGGGTCAATCATAAATTTGAACTCGCCGCCCGTCCCGTGGGCATGCCGAAGCGAACCGATTGGGCATATAAGGAAGAACCGGTTCGCGATCCGGGCGAGGGCGAGATTCTCGTAAAAATTCTCTACATCTCTCTCGACCCGGCCATGCGCGGCTGGATGAACGAGGGAAAATCGTACATCGCCCCCGTGGGCATCGGCGAAGTGATGCGCGCTTTGGCGCTCGGCCGCGTTGTCGCATCGAAGAATCCGAAGTTCGCCGCCGGCGACCATGTTTACGGCCCCATGGGAGTTCAGGAATTCGCGTGGTCGAACGGCGCGGGCCTGACGAAGGTGGATTCTGCTGTGGCGCCCCTGCCGGTTTATCTCGGCACTCTCGGAATGCCCGGCATGACCGCCTACTTCGGGCTGTTGGATATCGGCCAACCTCAGCCGGGACAAACCGTCGTGGTATCGGGTGCGGCTGGCGCCGTGGGCACCGTCGTGGGACAGATCGCGAAGATCAAAGGATGCCACGTGGTCGGCATCGCAGGCGGCTCGGAGAAGTGCAATTACATTGTGAATGATCTCGGGTTTGACGCCGCGATTGATTACAAGTCGGAGGACGTCCGAAAATCCTTGCAAAAGCATTGCCCGAAAGGCATCGACATTTATTTCGACAACGTGGGCGGCGACATCCTCGATGCAGCGCTCTCGCAACTTGCCCGCGGCGCGCGAATCGTCATCTGCGGCGCCATTTCGCAATACAACAACACCACGCCGATCAAAGGGCCCAGCAACTACCTGTCGCTGCTCGTGAACCGAGCGAGCATGAAGGGCATGGTCGTATTCGATTACGCCGACCGCTACGGCGCCGCCGCGCGTGAAATGGCCGGATGGATGGCCGCCGGAAAACTCAAATCGCGCGAAGACATCGTGGAGGGCCTGGAAACTTTTCCGGAAACGTTGTTGAAGCTTTTCAAGGGCGAAAATATCGGCAAGCTGATCCTCAAAGTAGCAGAAGGATAAGCGCCGAGCTTTTTTGACTCGCGCACCGGGAACTCGCGCGAACCGTTCGATAAGGAGCGACTCTGCCCTTCACTGAAAATCAGGGTGCAAAAATTTATTGGGACGAACAGGGACAAGGCGCTCCCCTGTTGCTCATCATGGGGCTGAGCTATCCCTCCTACATGTGGCATCGCTCGAGGCCAGCTCTCGCGGCGCAGTTTCGGACTATCGCATTCGATAACCGCGGCATCGGCCGAAGCGATGTCCCGCCGGGGCCCTATCCGGTCGCGTTGATGGCATCCGATGCAGCCGCAGTGCTCGACGCCGCGAAGGTTGAAAGCGCGCACGTTTTCGGCGTTTCGATGGGCGGCATGATCGCGCAGGAATTCGCGCTTCAGTATCCCCCGCGAGTGCGGTCGTTGATTCTCGCCTGCACTGCATTCGGCGGTCCTCACGCAGTCCAGGCAGAATCCGAAGCCATTCAAGTGCTGACGCGTCGAGGGATGACGCCCGAGGAAGCCACCGAAGCGATCATCCCGTTCATCTACGATCCGGGCACGCCACGAGAGCGAATCGACGAAGACATGAAGATCCGCAAAGAATGGTATCCAACTCCTGAAGGCTATTTTGCCCAGTTGCAAGGAATCATGGGCTGGGAGTCCTACACTCGTCTGCCTCAGATTGCAGCTCCGACGCTCGTGATCCATGGTGAATCGGACCGGTTGATAGCTCCGGCCAACGCCAGACGAATCGCAGAGCGCATCCCCGGCTCTCAACTGACGTTGATCCCCCGCGCGAGCCACATCTTTCCGACCGATCAGCCGGAAGCTTCGCATCGCGCGATCCTCGATTTCCTTGCCTCGCAGACAATCCGGCGCAAACAGATCGTGGCGTAGCGCGCGCGTTGAAGCCCGCAGTTTACCCCCCCCCTGAATCCTGCGTCGGTTAGACAAAGGTCCGGCCCTTTGTTCTCTGTGGGTTAGAGCGATTTCTAATCGTTTGCAATGACGTTTAGAATCTGCCGAGCGAGGGCAGGATTGCGGTCGGAACGAGCTCTCACGAACCGCCCAAAGAGCTCTGTTTGTTGCGACTAGAAAATATGATGTCGTGTGATTCCAACGAGTTACAGCATTTTCTAATTCAGTTTTGTTGCGATTAGAAATCAGAGGGCTGCTGCAGACTACGGAGAAGGCTAAGGAGGGGCCCATCCTTCGTCTAGACAGGCGGGACGCACGTCTCCCGGAAGCTTGTCCGGTGCACCAAACTCGCGTTTTGTTCTGTGCCGACATTTCGCCAAAATTAGCCTAGCACCATGGAGATGGATTGCAAGGGATCGCATGGTGTAAGGAATTCTTCTGAGGCAGTCGAGAGTCGCATAGTGCCGCGATGTCGGTGTCGCAATCTCCATTGGTGGGGCGCCGCATTGCACGACTGGTCCTCGAAATATGACAAAAGTCTTACAGTTAAGGACCTTTTGCTCTGAGAAAATGTAAAGCGTGAACAGTTATCCGGCGATCATTCAGGGCGGCATGGGGGCGGGAGTCTCCCATTGGATGCTGGCACGGGCAGTGTCGCAGCTGGGCCAGCTCGGCGTTGTTTCAGGAACGGCGATCGATCAGATTTTCGTCAGACGATTGCAGGACGGCGATCCCGGTGGGCACATGCGCAGCGGCCTGGATCGTTTTCCCTTCCGCAAAATGGCGGAGCGCATTTGGCAGGCGTATTACATACCCGGCGGCAAAGCAGAAAACCAGTCCTACAAGAGCTTGCCGAAGCATTCCAAGGATAGTCCCCGCGAGCTGATTGAGTTGTGCATTGCGGCCAACTTTGTCGAAGTATGTCTGGCCCGGGAAGGCCATGACAACCCCGTGGGAATCAACTATCTGGAGAAAATTCAGATTCCCCACTTGCCTTCCCTTTACGGAGCCATGCTCGCGGGCGTCGAGTTTGTACTGATGGGAGCGGGCATCCCCCTCAAAATTCCTGGTGTGCTCGACCGCTTGGCCAATCACGAACCCGCCAGCTACACGCTGCCGGTTACGGGCGCGCAGGACGGTGAGGACACCACAATTACCTTTGTGCCGCGGGATTTCGCGGAGGTTGAACTTCCGCCACTGCTGCGCCCGAAGTTTCTTGCCATCGTGGCATCGAACACGCTTGCCGTAACTTTGCTGAAAAAGGCGAACGGGAGGATCGACGGGTTCGTTATCGAAGGGCCTGCGGCCGGTGGACACAACGCGCCGCCCCGCGGAAGGCTGCAGCTAAATGAAGCGGGTGAACCAATCTATGGAGACCGCGACAAAGTTGACCTGGAAAAGATGCGAGCACTGGGAGCGCCGTTCTGGCTGGCCGGAGGATACGGCAGCGCGGAAAAACTCCGCGAAGCCCTGGCTGCGGGCGCAACCGGCGTGCAAGTCGGAACAGCATTTGCGTTCTGCGCCGAGTCGGGCTTGCGGGACGATTACAAGCATGCGCTCTTGAAGAAAGCGGTTTCCGGGGAGGCCAAAGTTTTCACCAATCCTTTGGCTTCTCCAACTGGTTACCCATTCAAGACCGCGAAGTTAGAAGGCACCCTTTCGGAGCGCGAAGAATATGAGGCCAGACCGCGCATTTGTGACCTCGGCTATCTGCGCGAGGCCTTCAGGACGGAAGCGGGCGCGATTGATTATCGCTGCCCAGGAGAGCCGGTGAGCGCGTATCTGTCCAAGGGCGGAAAGATAGAGGACACAGTGGGCCGAGTATGCCTGTGCAACGCGCTGGTGGCAAACATCGGACATCCTCAGGTACGCGGCGGGAAATACGTTGAACGAGGCTTAGTCACTTCCGGTGATGACCTGAGCGAAATCCCATCGTTTTTGCTGCCAAACAAGGTCGTTTACAACGCCGCCGATGTAATTGCAAAGTTGCTCAAGGCGTAATCGTCCGAGTAATGCGGCTGGGAGAATTGCTTCCTCGCTCAGAAGATCGAAACGCGATCGGGCCAAGTGGGCGAATATTGTCTGAAACGCGAATTTGAATTTGCCGCCGCTGGCGCCTGCCAGATTTACTGTGTGGCCGAACACACTTGGTGGGTCTCAAAATCTCCATTTGACGCAACCGTATTTCTACTGCACTGGGCCTGGGTGAAATAGGTCCGGGCGGTCGGGCCCGGTCACGTCGATGACTGCCACTAAGCTGCGCGCCACGCGTATCAGTGCGTGATCAACCAGCTTGTAGGAGCCCGGCACCTGTGGGCGGATTTCCAGAATTGTCGCTCCTCCCGGTGGCACCGTAGTGGTCTGCACGGACGTAAGTGGCGGTGATGTGAACGATCCTTCGTTGTAAACGCGCTCCAGCACTTGCCCGATGACATGTGGAGAAGAAATTAGGTTCGGTCCGCCCACGCCAAAGAAAAGCCGGATCGACTCGCCTGTTTTCGCATGCATAGGGTGCTGCGCAGTGAGCGCGCCCACCGCCCCGTTAAATAGAAAGTATTCGGGCCGCTCGTCCATCAGTTTGGACATGCTCATTTTTTGATGTCCCTGGCCTCCGATGTCTTCAACTGTGTAGAGTTCACCTTGCATCACATAAAATTCATGGTCCACGCGCGGAAGCCCCTCCGGCGGTTCCACGACGATCAGTCCATACATCCCATTGGAAATGTGCTGCGCGGCAAGATTCGTGCCGCAGTGATAGACGAACACGCCCGGCACTATCGCCTTGAATGTAAACGTCTTGCTTTCACCTTGTTTTGCTTCCGTAAGGTCCATACCTCCGCCAGGCCCCAATGCCGCATGCAGATCAATCGAGTGCGATACCATTCGCCCTTCATTCTTGAGTGTGAGTTCGACTGTGTCCCCCAGCCGCACTCGGATCATCGGACCCGGCACTTTTCCATTGAAGGTCCAATACTCATAAGTCGCTCCCAGGACGGTGTCGAGCTTGCCTTCCAATTCTTGTGCGACAAGAGCGACTTTGACGACTTGTGGCTCACGTCGGGGCAAAGGAGGCGGCAAATCAGCCGGATCGCGCACGATATCTACGGCTGGGACGATCGCACCCTCTTCCGGACCCTTCAGTGGGTTTGTCTCCTGCTGTGTCATTTCTGTCGTGCCTTGCGGTTCCTGCCAAGCCAGGGTGATTATTGCTGAACCCTCGGGGCTGGGCTCTGCTGCTTGAGCTGAAACTGCTAAAAGGCTCGACATCGGACCGAACACCGAGATCAAAGTAGCAACGAGAACCAGCCTTCCCTCCGTCGGGATCTTCATTGTTTTCGTTCCTTTCGCCTGAATTCAGAATGCGTCTTTACCAAACGCGCAGTTACAGGCGCCAAAAAGACTGGGTTGCGCACTCTCCCGAATCACATAAGCCCGACGACCACAGGTTGCCTCTGAGCGTGACTGGGTTCGAGAACGAATGTGCCGAAAATATTGATCGCATAAATGGTGAGCCCTGCCAGCTCGCACAGTGCGGAAATGGGCAGGACGGACCAAGCCCAAGCCGCGTAACCCTGATAGGCGATGACCTCGCAGGAAACCCTTAAAGTGCAACCCAGTGTGACCAGGGCGAGGCCCGCAAACATGAGTTTGGTGCTCCAAAGCAACCGCATTCCTGCGAATGCAGGCAAAATTCGCTGTCCCACACTCAAGATCATCACGGAGACAAATCCAACCGTCAGCGCATGCCGCGACGCGCCCCATATTCCACCAGACGAATCCCACCAGACCGCAGCTGCACCGAGCATTGCCGCCACGAGCAGCCACGCATATGCCATGCGTACAAAGAAAGGAAAGCTCGAATGAACGCCACGGATCTTTGCTTCCTTTATGGAAGGCTCAAACATCCGCAACGCAGCAACAGCAATTCCCGCGCCCGCGAGAATGACCAACGATCCAACAGATGCAACCCCCGCAATGGTCAGCGCGACGCCGAAAAGATTCAAGGTCAGCGCGGTCCATAACAATTTCGGCCGAAGCGGTTTCAACCCAAGAAACACAGACATCCATTTTGCGCTGAATCCCCAGACAAACGGAACCAGAAATCCCCACGCCATCAACGCAAGATAACGCTGGTCAAAGACATGCGGGAATGCAGGAGTAGCCCCACGAAGAGAAACATAGAAACAGCCTGCGAGATTCGTGAGGAGCACGAACAGCAGTCCTATGCTTGCGCTGATTACGACTCCAACCCAGGGTTCCAACCGGCTTTTTCCGGAATCTTCGGGCCGGTGTTGCGAGACAATCCGGAAAAAAATCAAGAACGCCGCCATTTCCAGAAGAGCGGAAATTGGAAGCAAGAGCCTCCACTCCCAGCCATAAACATTTGCGCTCCAACGCAATGCCACACCGAGAGTCCACATGCCCCAGCAAGTCCAGGCCGCGCCAAAGGATGATTTTGAAGCACCGCGCAGTTTCGGGATCGAATAGAAACCGATGCCCAGGATGAAACTCCCCACCCATCCGAAAACTTGCGCGTGACCATGTGCCTGCAACCATGCCACAGAAATCGACGCCACACTCTCGCGGCCGCTAATTTGGAGAAGATTCCATACGCCGAGAAACGTCCCGGGAAAGACCATGAAGAAAAGGCCGCTCGTGACAAAGATCATCAACAAACGTGAAACGGCTTCCTCCCGCGCCCTCACGATCTCGATCGACTGTGCTGGAGGTACCGAGGGACGCCGGGAAATGCCGGCCGTGAACTCTGCGCCTGGGAGTGAACTCGACATGGTCTCTACGCGCGCTGGACGACCGCGGCCTCCATTTCCACTGCGCGCGGGAAGAGGATGTTGTTCTCCAAATGCACGTGCTGATGAAGGTCCGCTTCGAACTCGCGCAAATCCTGATACAGCGCCATGTAACTTGTGCACGCATCCGAAGGAGGCGTGTACTCGGCGCTCGCCTTGCGAATCCGTTTCACAAGGTCCCCCGCAGAGTCGTGCTCCTTCATCATGGCGTGAATCGGATTCTGCACCGTCTGAAAGAAGGGAGGCTCCAACGATCCGTTCCCATTTGCCGAGTGTTCCAGTGCATCGATATAGGGGAAGAGGATTTGCTCTTCTTTCTGCATATGCATGATCATCTCGTGGCCCACTTCGAGGAAGAGTTCTTGAATCACTGCGATTTCGGGGTGATTTTCTCCGTGCTTGGCTTTCACCTTTTCCAGCAATGGCCGAACTCGCGCGATTGCCTCGCGAACGTACCGGTGGTGCTTCTCACGGATGTGTCTGGTCAGATCTGCCAGCGGCGCCGAAACCCAGATTGCTTCGACCGGGCTCACCTGTTCGCTGTTCTCGCGCAACCGCTTCAGAATCTCTTCCGCCGGCGCGTCTGCGTGCATGCATGCATCGTGCAGCGACTTCCCGCCACCGCAGCAATAGTCAACTCCCGCATCTTCAAGAATTTGCCTGGCCCCCGGATTTGAGAGCGCAATATCTTTCACTTTGGTTTCGCTGCTAAAGTTCATGTTGTCCTCCCAGACAGCCCTCATTCTGGGGGGTCGGTCATGGAGGGGCAGTGACCAAAGTCACTAAACCCGGAAAGATCTGAGGGGAAGGAGATTACTCGGACGGGGTTTGCTCGCGTTTTAGGACCGAGACGTCTTTCACGACGATCTTGCGGCCAACTACTTCCAGGAAGCCTTCGGCCTGGAGCCGACTCAGATTGCGCGAGACCAATTCTCGCACCGTGCCCAATTCCGCCGCCAAGTCCTGATGGCTCATCGTCAATTCCACGCGGACTCCCTCTTTCGAAGAAGTTCCGCTAGCCTGTACCATTCGCACGATCACGGCAATCAGTCTCTGTCTCACCGTCGTAAACGATAAGTCTTCGATGATTCCGACCAGCCGGCGCAGTCGTGAACCAACTACCGCAATTACTTTGAGTGCTACGTCCGGATGCTCCCGGCAAAAGTTTTGAAAATCTTTGCGCGAGATGAACAAGACTTCGCTGTCTTCCAGGGCCGATGCAGAGGCTGGGTAATTGCCCCCATCAAACACTGGGAGTTCGGCGAAAGAACTGCCAGGTCCTTCAACGGCCAGCACCTGTTCGCGCCCTGCTGCAGACATCTTGAAGATGCGAATCTTGCCCGTGGCCACGAGGAACAGGCCCGTGCACGAGTCGCCCTCGTTGAATAGCAATTCGCCTCGGTGAAAACGCCGGGTGCTCACACGAGCGCGTAAGGCGTGCATCTCCGTTTCAGTCAGGCTCGCGAAGAGCGGCGTTTCCCGCAGCACTTTTTCCACGACTTCAATCATATTCCCAATCCATCCATTCGTGGTCTTACGATAACTGAGAATGGCAGGTCGAACGGCGGGAAATTCGGATAAGCATCCAACAACACTCGCGCAACACATGGGAAGCCAGGAAGAATGAGCCGCCAACTACTTTAGGCAATCAGGAGTGCGCTTTCAGCTTGAGAGCCTCACAGATTGAACTTTGCGCCACCGTTCATTGAAAAGTGAAGACTGACGTAAGAAGTGGTGAGCCGCCCAGGACTCGGACCTGGAACCCGCTGATTAAGAGTCAGCTGCTCTACCAATTGAGCTAGCGGCCCACAAAAACTTCATTGTAACACGGGAGAAAATTCTTCCCAATGACGACGGAAGACGGCACTCAACGAGCAGCGCGGCGCAAAGTCGCGGCAATTTCCTTGGCCACCTGGCGCGCGCGAACGAGATCGCCCGGGCCGAAAGAAATGGCAGCGACGCGGGCGTGTCCCCCGCCGCCATGTTTTTCGCATAGCGACGCAAGATTGACTTCCGCGGAAGCCTCCTTCCACGGGTTGGTGCCGACGGAAACTTTGGCGCGCGTCGGGGATGCGCTGACGCCGACCGAATAGAGCGCGTCCGGATACAGGTAGTACGGGATAAATTTGTTGTAGCCCTCGAGGTCGAGGTCGCTCACGTCAAAGTAAACGACGCCGTCGCGCGAGTCGATCCGATCCCTGAGAATATCGACCGAGCGGAAGTGGCGTTCGAGCAATTTGCCCAGGTGTTTCTGCACGATCGGGAGCTCCACCATTTCTCGCATCGGCCGCATGGCCAAATCCGGAATGATTTGCGGAACGAGATTTGGCTCGGGCGCGGCTTCGATGGCGAGCGCGAGCTGCGTAGCCGGCTCCTTGAGTTCCACGGCCGATTCGGGAGATGGGAATTGTGCGCCGTCGATGATGTCACCCCACTTGATCAGTTCCGCGAGAGGTCTGGCGTCGAATCCAAATTTCTCGGAAGCGATCGTGGTGAGGAGCTTTGTGCAAGACTTAAATGTCGGATCGTAGAATTTTTTGCCGGAGTGATCGCGTCGGAAATGTTCGGCGTCCTCGGGCTTCAGGAACGCACTTTGATGATGATCGAACCACCACGTAAGCTGCGGCGAAGTCGAATACTTGAAGTCCACGATTACGTTTTCATCTCCGTCGAACATCACTGCCTCGAACGGCTGAGACGCCTTGTGCGTCATTCCAGTGTAAAGGAACTGCGCGTCCGGGTGGATGCGTTCGCGGTAGAAGCGCGTGAAGATGGCGGCGGAAGATGCGCCGTCGAAGCATTTGTCGTGGAAGCAGACGCGAACCTTCAAGTCACTCTCCCGCGAGCCCGAATGGCCCGGAAAACAATTCTACGGAAAGGAAAGCCAATTAAGATGGACGGTCGTTCCGCGGTTGTCAATAGTAAGCTGGCGCGGGAGTTCGGGTAAGTGAGGAAGATGCGAAGGGCCAATAAATTGCAAAGCACCGGATTGAGCGGAGAAAAGGATCCAGGCTCGGGTCCCGGCCACCAGTGCGGTTAATCCCAGTCGAATGGAAACGAGACTATGCAGACTTGCCAAAAATGTTGTCGGCAAAATCCGCGGCGAATGGGACGCGGAATCGCTCGCCCTGGTATGCCTTGACCATCAGCAGAACCCAGAGAATCAGCATGACGAGGCCGACTAATTCAAAGAATAGAACCCCTATGGAAAATGTACCCCATCCGCCGAAGAACAATCCGAAGCCAAATACCCGCGCCAAAATGATTCGAATGATGTGAAGCCCGCCGAACACAACGATCGATTGCGCGGCATGAAATCGCACGTAAGGGCGCTTGTCGGTGAGGAAAAAAATCAGGCCGGTGATCCAGCCAAGCACGTAGCACAAAGCGCCCGCGCCGTTTTCAGACATACCAGAACTGGTGGCCATGGAAGAAGTTCCTCCTGAACTTGGAGTGGCTCCCACCGCCGATTGTGGAGCGCCGCAGGCGGTGCAGAAGGAAGCGTTGTCCGCTACAGCAGCTCCGCATTTCGTGCAATGGGGCATGCAGTCCTCCGAGAGGGTAAGAGAATTGGAAGCGTTCTCGGCGCGAGCCTAACAGATGGAACAGTCGGGCGCAAGTTTGCGAACAGACCCGGAAATGTTTCACCCAACCTTCAAGAAAATTTAACTCAGGCCATTGAGAACGGTAATCGGAGGCTTGAGGAGCGGACTGGCTGTGATGGTGCGGAAGGAGGGACTCGAACCCCCACGGCCTTTCGGCCACCAGCTCCTAAGGCTGGCGCGTCTGCCAATTCCGCCACTTCCGCATTGTTTCAAAGTATATCATCCCGGTTCGAAGGCAAGCAGGGGCGCGGCGCGGTTGACGCGCCCGGACGGTTTCTCTATAATTAACTTTCGGTATGCGGTGCGTGCTGGCCGCGCTTTCCTGCCCTCCTTCTCGGATTCCGAACAGGCCAAAGGCAGAGTGGAATCAGGCTGAGCCAGCGTCCGTTCTCCCGGGTAATCTTCCATGACAGAAGCCACGTGTAAGCGCGAACTCGAGCTGGAAATTCCGGCCGAGAACGTTCAGAAGGCGGCTGAAAAAGTCGCGCGCGATCTGGCGCGTGTAGCGCGCATTCCGGGGTTTCGGCCCGGAAAGGCGCCCGTCACGCTGATTCGCCGCCGGTTCGCCGAGGACATTCAAGGGGAAGTGTTGCAGTCGCTTGTGCCGGAATTCCTCGAAAAGACGCTGGGCGAAAAGAATCTGATTCCGGTCACGCGGCCTGAAGTCGATAAGGTCGAATTCAAGGAAGGCGAACCGCTGAAATTCCGCGCGGTTTTCGAAGTCCTTCCGGAATTCGAGCTGGGCGATTACAAGAACGTCGAAGTCCAGGTGGACGCGATTGAAATCGGCGACGCGCAGGTGGACAAGACGATTGAAGAATTGCGCGAGCGCGCCGCGACGTTTGTTCCCGTCGAAGGCCGTGCCGCGAAAGACGGCGACTACGTCTTGATGAAATTGAAGGGCACGCCGGTGGGCGGCGGCGATCCGGTCGAAGCGGACAATATACTCTGCCACCTGGGCGCCGAAGAAACTCTCGAGAGTTTCACGGAAAACTTGCGCGGAGCGTCCGCCGGCGAAACGAAGAAATTCCGCTCGGAGTATCCACAGGATTATCCAGACGCGAAGCTGGCGGGCAAGACCTACGACTATTCGGTTGAGGTGCAGGGCATCAAGGAAAAGAAACTGCCTGAGCTGAACGACGAATTCGCGAAAGACGCAACGGGCGAAGCGGGCGGCGTGACGACGCTGGCCGAACTGCGCACCAAAATCCGGACGAATCTCGATGCCGCCAAGGAACACCAGCAGGGATCTCAGGCGCGAGAAAAGATTCTCGACACGCTCGTGAAGCGCCACGATTTCCCGGTGCCCGAAGCGCTCGTCGAGCAGCAGATGGACGTGCGGCTTGAACGCGTCGTGCGCTCGCTCTCGGCGCAGGGTGTGGACCCGCGCGCGGTCAACGTGGACTGGGTCTCGTTGAGGAAGCGGCAGCGCGACCGGTCGGTAGACGACGTGAAGGCCGAGCTGCTGCTCGACAGGATCGCCACCGCCGAAAAGATCGAAGCGACCGAGGAAGACCTTGAAAAAGAGATTGCGATGCTGGCGGAGCGAAGTGGCGAATCGGCACCAGCGCTCCGCGCTCGCTTGACAAAGCAGGGGGCGCTCGATAGGATGAATTCGAAGTTGCGAAGCGACAAAACGATCGAATGGCTCTACCGCACGGCTCGAATCGAGACGACAGCCAAAAGTGAAAAGTAGCTTCCGGTTGGGATTCCTCAGCGCGCAAAGAAATTCCCGATGAGACAAACAGACGACGCGACTCCGCGTGCAACGACACTCGTTCCGATGGTCGTCGAACAGACGAACCGCGGCGAGCGGGCCTACGACATTTATTCCCGGCTGCTCAAAGACCACATCATCTTCATCGGCACGCCGATTGACGATCATGTGGCCAACCTCGTGACGGCGCAGCTGCTTTTCCTCGAATCGGAAGACCCGGAGAAAGACATTTCGGTGTACATCAATTCGCCGGGCGGCTCGATTTCCGCAGGCATGGCGATCTACGACACGATGCAGTTCGTGCGGCCCGATGTGGTTACCTATTGCATCGGGCAATCGGCTTCGATTGCAGCGCTGCTGCTTGCTTCCGGCACACCCAAAAAGCGGTATGCCCTGCCCAATTCCCGCGTTTTGATTCATCAGCCGTGGATGTCCGGCCTCTCGGGGCAAGCCACCGACATCGATATCCACGCCAAAGAGATTCTGCGCACCCGGGCATCGCTCAACAAGCTGCTCGCAGGCCACACAGGCCAGCCGATTGAAAAGATTGAAAAAGATGTGGAGCGCGATTTCATCATGACGGCGGAGCAGGCCAAGGCGTACGGCATCGTCGATGAGATCATCACCAAGCACCGTTAGCCGCGTTCCAAAAGGTTAGTAGTGAAAGCGATGAATCCCGGCCGATGGCGCGGTTTTCCGATTTAGAATTGGATTAGATTCGCAGCGGGTGTGGTGGCTTCCGACGGGAGGGGAAATAATTCGGTGAAACGGTTCACCCCAGAAGAGCCGTTACGCTGTTCCTTCTGCCATAAAACGCAGGAGCAAGTGGAGAAGCTTATCAGTTCTCCATCGGAATATCCCCGGTCGTACATCTGCAACGAATGTGTTGGCGTCTGCCAGCAGATTTTGGAAGACGAGAAGCGGGAGCAGGCCAGCCCGGCGAATCGGCGCCTGCCGCGTCCTCCCGAGATCAAGGCGTTCCTCGATGGATACGTCATCGGGCAGGACAAAACGAAAAAGAAACTCGCAGTGGCGGTTTACAACCACTACAAGCGAATTTTCCTGAACCGGCAGCCGGGAGATGTGGAACTGACGAA
>JBAWGF010000187.1:0-4515 GCA_049592615.1 Candidatus Acidiferrales bacterium | reverse complement strand
GTGCTAGAATAAAGGTACGGTGCTAAAGGTCCTTCAGAACCTTCTCGAATTGCAAAGCGTTGATGTCCGGCTGGACGAAGTGCGCGCGCGGCTCGCATTGCTTCCAAAAAAGATTGCCGAAGTGGACGCCCGCGTGGCTGCCGCTCGCGGCGAAGTGGAAAAAAGCAAAGCGGCACAGCTCGCCACGATCAAGGACCGCAAGAAATACGAACTCGACGTCGAACAGTGGAAGGAAAAAGTCCGCAAGTACAGAGACCAGACTTCGCAGATCAAAACGAACGAAGCTTACAAAGCTCTGCAGCATGAAGTGCAAATGGCCGAAGAGGAAATCGCGAAGGCGGAAGACCGGCTGCTCGAACAAATGGTTTCCGGCGAAGAGTACGACCGGCGAATCAAGGTTTCGGAGAAAGCGCTGAAAGAAGTGGAAGAGATCGCGCGCGGCGAACGCTCGAAAATCGAAGCCGAGAAAGCGGAAGCAGAAAAAGTTCTCGCTCAGGGGAACGCCGAACGCGAGAAGGTGGTTGCCGAAATCCCGGAAGACATGCTCGATCATTACACCCGCATCGCGAAGAAGCATAATGGCGTTTCGCTCGCCGAAGTTCGCGACGAAAAATGCACCGCGTGCGGCATGCGCGTCCGTCCTCACGTCTTTCAGGAAATGCGCCGCCCCGGCAGCGAAGAATTTTTCCACTGCGAAACCTGCACGCGCATTCTCTATTACATCGAGCCGGTGGCATCTCCCGCAACGGCGGCGCAGGCGTCCGCAGCTGCCTCCCAATCCAGTGAAACGTAACGCCGCAATATTGAACTGCCTGCTTTTTCCTTCGCCTCGATACAACGGATGAGCCGCCGAACGAAGACTCCGCCGCCGGGCAGCGCGAAACTGTTCGGAGATTCGCACCCGGCTCCTCCGCCCGCGGGCGTCCACGTGGCGAACATTGACGGAGCATCGCGCGGAAATCCCGGTCCGGCTTCCTACGCGGTGGTTTTGCGCGACCCGGCGGGAAAAATAATTCTCGAACTGGCGAAAAATATCGGGCGCGAAACCAACAACGTGGCCGAATATTACGCACTGCTCGCCGCACTCGACTTCGCCGCGTCGCACGGCATCGGCGCGCTGCGAATCCGCAGCGACTCGGAACTGCTCGTCCGCCAGATGCAGGGCCGCTACAAGGTGAAGAGCGCCGACCTGAAACCGCTCCACGAGCGCGCGTTGAAACTCGCGCGCCAGCTCGGATACTTCGCGATCGAACACGTGCGGCGCGAAATGAATCGTGACGCCGATGCGCTCGCCAATGTGGCGCTCGACCAGACCGGCGTGCCGAAGTTCGACTCGCGCCCCGCTGCGTCTGCGCCGCGCCGGATTCGCGCACGATTTGTGAAGGGTGTTCTCGTGCCCGCCGAATCGCTCGACTTGCCCGAAGGAGCGGACGTCCAGATCGAGCTGCGTGTGCCCTCCAAAGAATAAATGTTTCATGAAGATTCTCTATGAAGCGGCTGCGGCGGATTGCTGGGGCAATTCCTTGATTACGACGTTGCGATAGAGGGTATCGCGCTGCGCGGGGATGTAGCCTGCATCGGTGATAATGCGCTGGAGTTCTGATTCATTCGTGCGGTTGCGGACGCCGGCGGCATACACAACGTTTTCTTCGATCAAGATGCTGCCGACATCGTCGGCGCCGAACTGCAATCCCACCTGACAGATTTTGATTCCCGGCGTGAGCCAGCTCGACTGGATGTGGTCGATATTGTCGAGATAGATGCGGCTGATGGCGAGCGTCTTCAAATAGTCGAATGCGGTGGCTTCCGGAATTTTCTTTCCGAGCGGCGTATTTTCCGGCGCGAAAATCCACGGAATGAATGCGGTGAAAACGCCGGTGTCTTCCTGGATGCGGCGAATGCGTTCGAGATGGTTCACGCGGTGGCGATACTCCTCGCCGCAGCCGAACATCATCGTGGCGGTGGTGCGCATGCCGAGCGAATGCGCCGTGCGGTGCACCTCTTCCCATTCATCGGAGGTGCACTTGAGCCGCGAAATACGCGCGCGAATTTCGTCGTCGAGAATTTCCGCGCCGCCGCCGGGAATGGAATCAAGCCCGGCGTCGCGCAATCGCATAATCGTGTCGCGCAGCGAAAGGCCGGAAACTTCCGCGATGCAGGTGATTTCGGGCCCGGAAAAACAGTGCAGGTGAACTTTCGGGTAGCGCTTCTTGATCGAGCTGAGCATGTTTTCGTAAAACTCGATCCGCAAATCCGGGTGGAGGCCGCCCTGCATCAGCACGCCGTTGCCGCCGAGGGCGATCATCTCTTCGATTTTCTGGTAAATCGATTCGAGCGGCAGGATGTATCCGTCCTTCGCGCCGAGCGGACGATAGAACGCGCAGAAGGAACAGTATTCGGTGCAAAAATTCGTGTAATTGATGTTGCGGTCGATCTGGTACGTGGCGATGCGCGGATCGGTTTTCCTGCGGCGGACTTCGTTCGCCGCCATTCCGATACCGATCAGGTCATCGGAGTTGAAAAGATCGAGCGCTTCTTGTGGAGTGATGCTCATCGTTCAATTCATCAAGTATATCGGATCGTTGGTTCGCACAATCCCTTCGCGCAGCACCGCGCCATAGACGCCGACGCAGCTATCATGGACCCTCATCACATTTTCAAACACGATCGAAGCACGAACCGCCGTTTCCGGGTCAAGCGTAATCATGACACAGCGCTGGTCCTTTTTCACCACGTGGATCGTGACCGTCTCACCGATTCGCAGCTCGTGTCCTACGAGTTGGTCCTCGAAAAATGGCTGATCATTTTCCCAGCGCACGTAAAAATTGGCGCGAAAGCGCCGCGGATCGAGCTCGATTCCGGTTTCATCGGAAAGCGCGCGAACCGTGCTCAAACCAAATATCGAAACCGGGCGGCTATCCGTTTGGCTGCGCTCGGAAAACCGGGGTTTCACAGGCCGGGCGAATCGCTTTTCGATGTACGCCGTGAAAATTGGATCGCCCATCCGGAATTTCTCGCCTTCCGGCGTTGTAACTTCGGCCGCGAATTGCCCCGCGTCGAGATATTCTTCCGCGGTCGTCGGCGATTCGAGAAATCGCGGGCGGAAGAGAATCAATTCGTGGCCCTGGCGCCCGGTCATCCAGGGAAAATCCGAGTGATTGTCCTTCTGCACGAAAGCGAAAACGCGGTCACCCACAATTCCGGCAAATGTCACGCGCGCTTCGGTCAAATCTTCGCCGGCCATGCTTTTCACCGGATAGCGGCGCAGCGCAGAGAGAGTGCCGATTTTTTCCAAGGGGCTCAGGCTCCGCGCTGCGAGGCCGCGTTCGAAAGCGCAGTCGCTCCCACGAATTCGAGCGGGCGGGCGCGCGGGATGATTCCCGCGGCGGCGGCCTTTTCGAAGTAGAGATTCAGGCCTGCGAGATTCTCGGCGTCGAGATTGAAATCAATGTTGTGGGTGAGGTAGCGCTCAAGCGCGCGCGGCGGCAGATCGAGTTTGACGGAAGCGGCTTCCGATATCTCGCGAATTCTCTTGAGGCCGTACTGCTTCGAGGCCTGGAAATCGGCGAGCACTTCTGGCGTAATCGCGTCGCGACGTCCCGCCCAGATTGCCAGGACGCATGGCTTGCCGGTCATCTCGCGCCACTGGAACGCGACGTCGTACACGAACAGCGTTTCGTGGCCCGGCACGGGCATGTCTTCGAGATCGCCCTGGCAGCAGGCTCCGTTGCTCGGCACCTTGGAGTTGAGCGCTTCCATTTTCAGAGAGACGCGCAGCGCCGGATCGCCAATCACGAGCGCCGCATCCGCTTGCTTCAGCATTTCCGATGGCTCAGGTTCCGCGTCCACAAATTCCGGCGAAATTTTCCAAAGGCCTGCGGCGAGCAGGCGGACCAGCGCGGCGGAACTGCGCGAGCTCGTGTCGAGCGCGATGCGCTTGGCCATTTCGATGGGCTTCTTGGCTACGACGAGGATGCTGCGCACTTCGCCCTTCGCGGCAACCGCCATGCCGGGCAGCGTGACGATGTTTTCAATGCGCTGGTATTCGATCGCCGGGATGATGGCGACGTCCACGTCGCCGCGGCGCAGCGCTTCGGCGCATTGCGACGGCACGGTGAACGACAGGTCGTATTTGCCGGTGAGCGGACCGTCGGTGAAACCCCAGACGAGCGGGGCCGTGTTGAGGTATTCAACGATCGAGATTCGGAGTTTAGCCATTTTGTTTTCTCGCAGAAACTATAGCATATCCGCTCGCGGCGGCTTGCGATACCGGAGGCAAGAAAGCAAGGAGGCAAGAAGCAGGAACTACCGAAAAGTTGGCGATTAGGAACGGAGTTTGCGTTGATTTTGCAGCGGTTAAGTGCGGTTCAGTTCGCGCGAGTTGGCGTTTAGCGATGGGCTGGAGATTTGTGCGGTAAGTAGAGGTGGTGGTTGCGTGAGGCGCGAACTTCGCGCCGAAAATTCCCCGGATCGAGTGACGATTAGAAATGAGCGGGGTGAAGTGTCTTGCGGGCG
>JBAWGF010000186.1:0-21553 GCA_049592615.1 Candidatus Acidiferrales bacterium | reverse complement strand
AATGCATCATCCGTGTTACGGAAGTGCCGGTGAATCCTGCTCGCCCTGCGCCCAAATCTTTTTCCTGGGATAAAAAGCGGCCCTAGCTTTTCTGCGCGGCTCACCAACACTGCGCCATCATCATTCGCTAAATTTTCTGACCCGTTTCGCAACCTCCAACAGGTATATTTCATCCTTCTTATTGGGAGGCTTTGATGAAAACGACCGTTGGACTGATCGGCCTTGGCTTGATGGGAAAGCCGATGGGCCACAATCTCCTGAAGGCGGGGTTCCCTCTCGTTGTTTGGAACCGCTCGTCCGCGAAAGCGGAAGACCTGGTTCGCGAAGGCGCACGTCTGGCTGCGAATCCGCAGGATGCGGCGGCGCAAGCGGACGTGCTGATCACGATCGTCAGCGATCCGCCGGCGGTGGAAGGAATTCTGTGGGGCGCGAATGGAGCGCTCGCGGGCCTGCGCCGCGGCAGCGTCCTCATCGAATCGAGCACGATCTCGCCGGAACTGGCGCGCCGCGAGGCGGCTGCGTGCGCCGAACGCGGCGTCGAATATCTCGACGCGCCGGTCACCGGCGGCACATGGGGCGCGGAAAAGGGCGAGCTCGTCTTCATGATCGGCGGGAAGAGCGAAACGCTCGAGCGCGTCCGGCCGGTGCTCGAAGCAGTGGGAAAGAAGTTGTTTTTGCTCGGGCCGAACGGCGCGGGACAAACGGTGAAGCTCGCGATGAATCTGATCCTCGCGCTTCAGGTGGATGCGCTTTCGGAAGCGCTCGCACTTGTGACGGCAGCGGGCTTGCCGGGCGAGCGGTTGATCGAGGTCCTGCAATCGAGCATGGCCCGCGCGGCTGTGCTCGACGTGAAAGCGCCGCTGATCCTGAAGAACGAATTTCCGCCGAGCTTCCCGCTGCGGCTGATGCACAAAGATATGCGCCTGGCGCTGGAGCTCGCGCGGCAACAGGGTTTGACTCTGCCCGCTGCCGCCGCTTCCTACGCCACGTATAGCGCTGTGAAAGAGGCTTCGACAGACGATCCCGATTATTCCGCAGTCGCGCGATTCTGGAACCGCAGCGCCTGGAAGTCGAGCGCGAAATCGTAGGGCCGAGCTTCGCGGAATTTGCATCGAGAACCCATTCGGATTTCAGATTGAAAAAAAACTGAGGGGAAGATCGCGGCCCGTGCGGAGACCGGCGGGCGCGGCGAGAATTTGCGGGATGGCGTTGACGACCACGGCGGCGGTGGCAACATCGCCGTGCGTCCCGCCGGGAATGACGAGCGAGAGATTCGGCTCGCCCTGCAACTCGATGGAATCGACAGGCTGCTTCGCTCCCACGAACATTTTCAACTCCATGAAGATTTTTTCTTTTCCCGCGGACGTTCCGCGCGCGATCTGATGGACTCCAGCCACCTGGCCGGGAGCGACTTCCAAAAATTCCGTCTTCACAATTTCTTCCGCGATCACCGGCTCAATGGTTTCGGAGATGTCGTCGAGCGCGAAGCCCAAGCCATCGGCGACCATGGCAACCGATTCCGGCAGACCGTGATGCTTGATGACGCCGGCAGCCACCTGCGCGCGGAATTCATCGGGCGACATTCCCGCGCCAATTTTTTTCTGAAGCGGGAGCCGGCGTTTCGACGCGTCCACAACACGGACGGCTCTCACCGAATCCACGCGCTGCGCGACGGCGCTGAGCGTCAGGACCAGCTTGTCCATCACGAAGCCCGGATTCACGCCGGTGCCGACCAGCGCCACGCCTTCCTCTTTCGCCGCCGAGTCGAGCTTCGCGGAAAGGCCCGGATGTTTTTTCCAGGGATAGGCAAGCTCCTCGCAGGTGGAAACCACGCAGCAGCCCGCGGAAATGCAGGCGAGGAGCTGGTCCATCACATTGGCGAGATACGAGGAGGTCGAATGAACAACGATGTCCGCGGGCTTTTCGAGCACTGCGTTCGCATCGGCAGAAACGATGACGCCCCAAGGCGCGCCGGTTGCGCCGACGACCTCGCCCAAATCGCGACCCACCTTGGCAGGGTCCGTATCGATTGCGCCGACAATTTCGAGCGACGCCTTCTGGCGCATCAGGCGAACGATGGACGCCCCGATCGGGCCAATCCCGAATTGCACCACGCGAATCTTGTTTTTCACCGTGTCTTCCTTGAGGCAGAGAGAAAACCTACCTTAGCATGCGAAATTCGAGAGTCGAAAGGAGAAACTCGAAGAGCCAAAGTAAAGGAATCGGGAGATTGATACCAAGGATGAATTTTTGAGATCGCGATTCGGTGTCGATTAGACAGGGGGCCGATCCTTTGTTTTGAAGGGGTTGCGGGAGTTTCTAATCGCAGGCAGTGTCGATTAAAAAAGAAGTTTGAGCCGCCAGGGAGCGAAAGAAAAACACTCTGCACTGAGTTCTTGCCCACGCAGGTGCGCCGACGTACTTTATTTGTTTGTCTCCGCCCTTCGAGATTCAGCGGGGGCCCGAGCCGCAAATCTGCGCCGCTTCCGTCGAACATCCGACCTCCAGGTTCTAAGTGTTGTTTTTCGGAGTGCGAGTCACTCGCTGGGTTTACGGCACGCTCCTCTTTGTATGCCGCATTTCGATGCCGATTGCAAGTGAACGGTCCTGTGGATTTGAGATTTCGATTCGTGAGGAAAGCGCGTCAGAGGATCGAGGCGAGGGATGGCACAACTTGTTGCGATCAATGCAGTACGTCAGCGAGACCCTACTGCGGTGCAGGGAGTAAGTTGATGCGGATATAAAACCTTTGCGTTCGGAACCTTTGCCTGGATTGCCTTGGTTAGTTGAATGGACCAATTTTCCGGTTTTCGCAGATCGTCGGTAGCAACCTGGATTCGATACGGAGTAGCGATGTGTGTATAAAACCGGAATGTTGTGGTTTGAAGTTGCTTCAACCGCTCTTCGTTGGGGTGATAGGTCACGCTTGGCATATGCGCGTTCTCGACAGCCAGTAGGCCCCCCGTTTCTATGGCGAGGCGCCCGATTTCATCCGTATCTGGGTCCCAAGGAATCTCTTTTGGCCCAGCATCACTAGGAGTAATTACCATATAAAGGCCAGACCGCGCCCTCTGGCTAAGGACGAATCCGAATAGCCTGACGCCTTGTTCAATGAAGGCTTTCTGAACTTCACCCAATCCGATTCGACTCGAGTCATCCGAGCCCCCTGCGAAGGCAAACACCGAGTCCCCGAATTGTTTCTTGCCGAAAAGTCTCAGAGCATTCAAGAGACCGTCGTAGACTTGTTCCTCCTCTTTTGCATTCCCAGGGCGAGTTGTGGCAAGTGCGGCCAACTTCGATTTCAATGTTTCGCGCGGGGTTGCAAAATCGGACGGTGGCATGTCCACATTCAAGACAATCAAAGCAAAAGAAATTTGGGGCGGGGAGCCGTCCGCCAAGAAACTTGCGAGCGACGTCTGGATCTTCCAAGCCTCTGCATTTACTTTTTTGCTCGCATCCAGGACCAACAATATACGCTTCGGCGTATTGTCTTGATCAAAAGTTGCAATCGTCGCCACGCGGCCATGCACGCGCGCCTCAAACGCAGCAGGTGTCAGAGGCGTGACGGCTCGGCCGTCGCCCACAATTACGGACAAGGGGATAGCCGCTGGGCATGCGTTTGATTTGTCTTCAGCTTGCCTCTCGGCGGCTGATAGAGAAGGGAATGCCAGCGCAACCGCCAGGGAGATTTTCAAGGATAACGAATGCTGCATATTGAGCAGAAGTATAAAGGAAATAAACACTCTGCTTCAATATCGCTCGATGGCGCCACAGTTGCGCGCGACACCGCTTCGTTTTGCGCACGGCGATAGATTCATACACGAAGCGGTCAGCGGGGACGCGAGCGATGGCGCGAGATGGCGAGGCGGTCGAGGTCGCTGCGATCACCGAGGTATTCCCAGCGCAGAAGGGCGATGGGCACGTTACCATTCTTCCAGAGATAGTCATGAAACGCGCGCAGGTTGAACTTATCGCCCTGCGCGAGGCGAGCGTCCGCAAGCAATCCCAGGATTTGAATTTTTCCGATCTGATAGCTGATAGCCTGGCCGGGTGTCGTGGAAAAGAACGCGGCTTCCTGTCCGGCGGTTTGTTTGTCCATGGGAACGTGCTGGGCGAGGTAGTCGGCGGCCTGGGCCAATGTGAAACGTCCGAGCGCGAGATCTACATCGGCTTCGACGCGAAGCGCGCGCAGGCGCATGAAGTTGTAGATGATTTCGCGGGAATGCGGACTGTCGTCGAACAGCCCTGCCTGAAGCATCATTTCTTCGGCGTAAAAACCGATTCCCTCATTGGCGCCTGAATCGTAGTAGTGGCGGCGAATCGGGTCCTCATTTCTCCACGAAAGACTCATCTGAAAATAGTGGCCGGGAACGCCTTCGTGAACGATTTCCGGACGCACGTCCTTGGCTGTGGCCAGCCAGAAGAAGCCAAGATTCGGCGACGGCGGATCGATCCAACGGACGGCGTTGTCCGCGAGGCGTGAAGGGCCCGTGAAATCGTCCAGTTCCACGAAATCCGGGAGTGAGCCGAGGTAAGGCGGAGTGGGACGGGCGGTGTAATGCGGGATGTCCGCGGGGACCGAGAGAATTCCGCGCTCTTCCATGAATTTTCGGATGGCAAGCTCCCCGCGCTCGAAATTCGCAATTTCTTCCTGCTGGGTCGCCGCAAGTTTCAATTCCGGCACGCCCTGATTGCGCTGCTTTTCGTATTGCTCGAACGAAACGGCGCGGTTCCATTCTTGACGGCTCAGCTCGAGGAGCTGCTCCGGAGAGTAGGGAAGCAGCGCGACGTTGTGAAGAAAAAATTCGTAATTCGCGCGGCCGACGGAAGATTCAGCCGGCATCGCGGTGAGTTGTTCTTCGAGCCACGCGCGGTAGGACTCGAGTGCAACGATGGCTTTTTCGGTTGAAAACTGAAAGCGACTTCGAAGATCGGGAGCATCGGAAGAACCGTCTGCTGCGAGCAGCGGAGTGAGTTCGCGCTGGACGTGAAGCAACTGGGGGCGAATGTTCGCGAGCAAGTTGATGGCGAGCTGAGCAAATGGGCGAACAGAATGAAGGTTTTCTTTTCCTTGACCGAGGATTTCAGGAACCTGTTCCATCCGTGCGACGATTTCGCGGCTACGCGCGGCGTCGAAGGGAAGCGGCGGCAGCAAAGCCTCAAGCACAGCGCCGACGGATTGATCGAGATAAAAGCTCGGATCACGCTGCCAGCGGCGATTCACGTCCAATTCCCATCGCACGCGCGCGAGCGCGGACCCCATCAGGCGGTAATCCACTTGGCGAGAGACGGGCCCGGAAGATGCGTCGAGTTGATGCCAGCGATTTTCGAATTCGACGAGCGCGGCGCGTTGAGCAGCGATCGCGGCGGCGGACCAATCGCGGCGTCCGGTGGGGCGCTCCATGCGCGGAATGTCGTCGGACGAGAACGGCTGATAGCGCGCGCGCCAGGACCAGAAGTCATTAGCGAGCTGGTCGAGTGAGTCGGGCGGAGCGGAGGATCGAGATGTCCAGCCGAGCGCATATGCGCTCGCGCAGAGAAAAGCGATGAATGCGCCGAACAGAATTGCGGAACGAAGCGGCGAACGATGGCGCCGAAGCGAATCGGAAGCTGAGATCACGGAGATGGGTCCTCTCGATTGTGCGAGCGCATCATTATACTTGCACGTTTCGAATAAGCGACTTCTCTCAACGATTTCCGCCTTTGCGGCACGGCTCCACTTGTGAGGTGGGGCATGGGGCCGCATAATGTGCGGACGACGCCCAAGCGATGCGCCAGCCCGAAACGAGCTCCTCCACGAAAAGCAGCGGCAAAAATAGCCAGCGCAACTGGCCGCACACGGCGCTGCTCGCGCTCGTGCGTTACGGCGGGAGCGCGCTCGTACTTTTTCTGCTGTTCCGATTTCTCTCCGGACGGCAGGTGTGGCAATCGCTGCGCTCGCTGCCGGCAAGCCTCTGGCTTGCAGGACTTGCGGTGTATCTGGCAGCGCACTGCATTGGCGTGAGCAAGTGGCGGCTGATGGTGAATTTGGCTGGGGCGGGATTAAACGTCCCGCAGGCAGCGCGCTGTTACTTCGCCGGACTTTTCGGCTCGCTCTTTCTGCCTTCGCTCATCGGAGGCGATTTGGTCCGCGCCGGTCTGGCGCTGCGCCTGGGCCGAAGCAAAGCGGGTGTGCTGCTCGGAAGTTTCCTCGACCGAATTCTGGACTTCACGGCGCTGATGCTGCTGGCTGGCGTTGCGGCGCTGCTCGTGCCCGGCGCGCTCGATCCGAGGACGCGACGGATTTTCATACTGCTTGGGGGCGCGGCTACGCTTGCAATTGCAATCGCTGCCGCTGCGATTCTGATGCTTCCGGCACGACGATGTTCCTATCGAATGCGGCGGCGGCTCGTGCAATTGCGGCGCGCGGGCCGGTCGATGGCGCGGCGGCCGCGGGCCATGCTCGGGGCGCTGAGTCTGGCGATTTCGGCGCAGCTTGTTTTCATTACGTTGAATATCCGGCTCGCGGAATCCTGCGGATTGCACCTGCCATTCCGCGTGTGGGTGTTTGCGTGGCCGCTCGCCAAGCTTTCGGCGGCGCTGCCGATCACGCAGGGAGGCATCGGAGTGCGTGAAGCGGCGCTCGTGGCGCTGCTCCTGCCGTTTGGTGCGCCGGCGGCGCTGACGGTGGCCGCGGGCCTCGCGTGGGAAGCCCTCGTAATCAGCGGAGCGCTGATCGCCGGAGCATCCGCGTTTCTCTCGGGGCGATTTTCTTCCTAGTGCGCGCTCGAGAACTTCGAATAATCCGGGTAAGCCGGGACTTTCGGAATCGGCGGCGGATTCTTGTCCAGCTCCTTCAAGGCCAGCTCAACCGCTTTTTCAAGCTGCGCGTCGTGGCCCTCGCGCCAAGCGTGGGGGTCGAGCTCGACCTCGAAATCCGGCGGCACGCCGCGGTTTTCGACTTCCCAAGTGCCTTCCGTGGTGAAAAAAGCGAAACGTGGCGCCGTAACGACTCCGCCGTCTATCAGCGGCGGATATCCTCCTATGCCAACGAGCCCGCCCCAAGTTCGCTTGCCGACAAGCGGGCCAAGGCCGGTGTGGCGGAAGTACCAGGGCAACGCGTCGCCGCCCGAGCCGGCGTATTCATTCGTGATCATTACCTTCGGGCCGTAGATTCCGCTGAAGGGAGTGGAATTGATGGCGCCTTCGCGCGAGACCCAGTAGTTCCAGATTTTTCGCTGCATATACTGGATGATGTAATCCGCGGCCTGGCCTCCAGAATTGAACCGCTCGTCAATCACAGCGGCCTGCTTATCCACCTGCGCGAAAAAGTAGCGGTTGAAGTAGGTAAACCCGCCACCGCCCGTATTCGGGAGATAAACGTAAGCAAGGCGTCCTCCGCTCAGTTCTCCAACCTTGCGGCGATTGTCTTCAATCCACGCGCGGTTGCGCAAAGCTCCTTCGTTGTCCACCGGCACGACCGTCACGTCGCGTGAGCCCTTGCCATCCGGATTCGGTCCGACTTTGATCACGGTCTGCTTGCTGGCCGTTCCCTCGAAGAAGCTGTAAACATCGCTGGTGGGACGAACATCGCGGCCATTCACGGCGAGCAAATATTCGCCGGCAACAACGTTGACTCCCGGCTGTGTGAGCGGCGCCTGGAGATGCGGATTCCAGTTCTCACCGTTGTAAACGCGCCGGAAGCGATAACGGCCGTTCTCGATCGCGTAGTCGGCGCCCAGCAGTCCGATACCGACATGCTTGATTTCGGGAACGTCACCTCCGACGACGAACATGTGGCCGACGTTGATTTCTCCGAGCATCTGGACGAAGAGATAGTTCAGGTCATCGCGCGTTGCGATGCGATCGAGATAAGGCTCATATTCTTTGGCGAGGGCTTTGAGATTTACGCCGTGCGTGTGCGGGTCATAGAGGAAATCGCGCTCGATCCGCAGGGTTTCGTCGAACATCTGTTTCCATTCCGCGCGCGGATCGACCCAGACCTGCATCTCGTCGAGCTTCAACTTTCCTTCACCCGGTTTGGCGGGCTGCGCCGTGACGGCGATCGCCCAGGCATCACCTTGCTGGTAGAGGAATTTCTCGCCGTTGGAGGAGATGTCCACGTTCTGGATTCCGGCGATCAATGTATCCGTTTTGCGCTTGCTCAAATCGAATTTGATCAGAACGAGCGAGGGTGGACCCTGTGCGTCCGGCGCCGGGGGTTGGTCGAGGAGAAAGAGTTCGCCTGTTTTTCCAGCAAAAGCCGCGACGTAGTCCTTGGAAGGAATTGGAAGAGCAAGAATGCGCTGGCTTATGTTTTCGAAGTCGATTGCAACCTTGACGGGTTCTTTGTCTTTTGCCTTGTCCTTGTCTTTGTCCTTATCCTTATCTTTGTCTTGATTCTTTCCCTTTTCGTCCTTCGAAGTATCGGCCTTGCCGCTCTCGTCGTTCTTCTTCTCCGATTCGATTTTTTCCTCGTCGCTTTCGGGGGCGAGCGGCGATGGCAGATCTTTGCCGAGCACCATGACGTACACACTGCGGGTCACGAGGCGGCCGTCACTCGACATATCGAGGCCGGCAACGGTGGGGCCGATGTTTGTGCTTGCGGTAAAGTAGAGATATTTTCCGTTTTTGTCGAACGCCGAAAATCGGGCGTCGCTCATCCCGTCGGTGACCTGCACGGACTTGCCGGTCTCAAGCGAATAAACGAAAACGGCGTGCAGGCCGGTCTTCAGAGTCTTCGTGTAAGCGATCCAGTGATTGTCGGGAGCCCAGGCCTGCTCGAATGCGCGCTGGTAGAGATCCGTATCAACTTTCACGGGCGTGCCCTTGTCGAGCTCCACATACCAGAGGTTATTCCGCTTGTCCGTGTAAGAGATTTTCTTGCTGTCGGGGGACCAGAGGGGCGTGTAGAAGAAGGAAGGAGGATTTCCCAGATTGAATTTACGAACTTCGCCCAATCCATTCTGCTCGCGCAGATGAAGCGCGTATTCGCCGGATTCATCCGAGAAGTAGGCAATCCACTTTCCATCGGGTGACCACGCCGGATCGCGGTCGGCGGAAGCGGGTGAATTCGTCAAATTGCGGATGTCTCCTTTTTCGCCGGGCACGGTCAAAATCTCGCCGTGGGCCTCGAAGGCGGCGCGGGCGCCCGTGGGAGAAATGACTCCGTTGTTGATTTGCTTCTGAACTTTTTCGAAGTGCGGGCGCACTTCCACGAGATCCGCGGCGATGCGGACGCTTACCGGGTGCTCGCGGCGGGACGCCAGATCGTAAATGTGCAGCGCACCGAACTGTTCATAGATGATGGCGTCCGGTCCGGCGGAAGCCGACTTGATCGGCAAACCCTTGTTCGCAATGATCTGCGAAGTGCTCTGCGATTTCGTGTCGTAGGCGCAAAGAGTGGAGGGGCCATTGCGGTCGGAGAGATAGTAGATGGTCTCGCCCACCCACATGGGATTTTCGTCGTTCCAGTCTTCGCGCGGGATCTTTACGATGCTCGAGTCAGCGAGATTGGCGATCCACAGCGAAGTGGCTGTGCCGCCGCGGTAGTGACTCCAGGTTCCCCAGGGATGCGGAAGCGGGCGGTAGGCGAGGTGCGTGCCGTCGGGCGAGTAGGAGCCTTCGTAAGCGAGCGGCAGAGGAAGCTCCGTAGGGAATCCGCCTTCGACTGGGACCGTGAAGAGCCGCTGAACACCGAAGGCAAAGCCGTCGCGTGGCGAAGCGAACAATATAATTTTGCCGTCCGGGGTCCAACCGACGGCCGTGTTCACGCCGGCCTCCGCGGTCGGGAATACACCGTTCGCATCCGGGCCGCCGTTGTAGGTGACGCGGCGCGGCGTCCCACCGGAAGCGGAAATCACGTAGACGTCCACACGGCCGTCGTACTCGCCGGTGAAAGCAATCCACTGACCGTCGGGCGAAAAGTGCGGGCCGCGCTTGATGCCGGGACCTGCCGTCAGTCGAATCGCGTCGCCGCCCTCGCGCCCGACCTTCCAGAGGTCGCTGCCATACACGAAACAGATTTCCGTGCGGCTCAAGGTAGGCTGGCGAAGCAGCAGCGGCTTATCCGCTTGCGCGAAACAGGGAAGAGAAATCAGAAGAATTGCCAGGGCGAATGCGGCCTTCTTCATTCGAGAATCTCCTTTGCGGAGGTGCGTTTGGGTAGTACCAAAAACCGGATGCCGGAGAATCTGACCTTCGTTAGACGGGGCAGGCTCATTCCGGAAAGCCAGATTCTAGACGTTTTGAGGGAAAAGGAGCGGGAAATTCCCAAAGATCGAGTACCGAGAGCCCTCACACGGATAGAGCGGATCTGAAGATTGACTAGACCCTGGAAAGATTCTAAAAGCGCGAGCGCGTAGTGCGGATGAATTCCCGCAATGAACTCACGTTGGGGCCGTAGGAGCCGACGCGGCCCGCGTCCACTGGCAGGCCAAGGTATTCCGCCTGCTCAATGCTCAAGCCGGCGTCATCCAGTTCGGCCAAACTATAGCCTTCCGCCGGGACCAAGCGGTTGCGTCCCGAGCGATCCACCGGACGCGGCGGGCGATGCGTGCTCCATCGCTTCCGCACGATGTCGAAGAAATCGTCCCAATCTCGCCGATTCCACATACCTGCCTCCCGTACGCCCCGGGTCATTGATTTGGATGCTTCCACGTCGCTTTGGGTCGCTTCAGCCTTTGCGCCCTCGTGCGATCCCACCCGGGGATAGGGGCGAAGCAGATTCTAACCCCGCAGCGGGTTGAAAGTCGCGCCCGATCGTGCGGTGTTTCGTTTGAGTTATCGCACTTTACGCACATGGGTTCGGGTGTCGATCGCGCTCGACCCTCCTCTATATCAATACGCACCGGACTGCTATACTTTTCAGAAGTTAAGGAATTGTGGTAGCCGCGCGAAAACTCAATGAATAACCCGGTCATCGTCGTTCATTACCATGAGCTGTGGCTCAAGGGGCGCAACCGCCGATTTTTTTTGGGGAAGCTGTTTACGGCGCTGCGTCAGGGGCTGCAAGGAATTCCCGTTGTCCGCATCGAGCAGCCGGGCGACCGCTTCCTCGTGCGGCTGGGCGCCGGTGCGTCGCTCGATGCGGCGATCGAACGCGTCGAGCGAATTTTTGGAATCGCGTATTACGCGGTGGCGCGGCCCGTCGAGCGAAGTATGGAAGCGATTTGCCGCACGGCGTGGAACGAAATCGAGCCGCTTAAGTTTGCGAATTTCGCTGTGCGCGCAAAGCGCAGCGACAAAACGTTTCCGCATCCGTCGATGGAAATTGAATCGGCGGTGGGGCGCTACCTTCAAGAAAAACTCCGCGCCCTTGGCCGCGACGCGCGCGTTCAATTGAAAGACCCTGACATTACCTGCCATATCGAAATCACGCCCGGGCCCGCGCTTGTTTATGCGCGAAAAATTTCGGGCGCCGGAGGTCTGCCGCCAAACACGGCGGGGCGAATGACGTGCCTGCTATCGGGCGGGTACGACTCCGCCGTCGCCGCGTATCACATGATGAAGCGCGGCGCGCATTTGAGCTTCGTCCATTTTTACGGCACGGGAGCGCGGCCGGGAGAATCGTCGGTGCACGTTGCGAACCAACTCGCGAAGCGCCTGACGATGTATCAGTTCCACTCGAAGCTCTATCGCGTGCCGTTCGAAGCGATCCAGCGCGAAATTGTCCGCTACGCGCCGGAGACCTATCGCGTGCTGCTCTACCGCCGAATGATGCTGCGGATCGCCGAAAAATTTGCGCGCCGCGATCACGCGCTCGCGCTCGTGACGGGCGATAGCCTGGGCCAGGTGGCCTCGCAAACGCTGCGCAACCTCGTCGCAGTCGAGGCCGCGGCGGGGATGCCTGTCTTCCGCCCGTTGATCGGCACGGACAAAATGGAAATTATGGAGACAGCGCGCCAGATCGGAACGTACGATATTTCTTCGGAGCCGTTCCACGATTGCTGTCCGGTTTTCATGCCGCGGACGCCGGCGCTTTACGCCCGGCCGGAAGAACTTGACGAAGCGGAAGCAAAGCTGGACGTTGCCGCACTCGTCACGCAAGGCGTGCAAGGAGCGTCGCTCGAACGGTTGCGATACTCGAACGGACGCGTCGAGTCGGTCGAGGCGCCGCCGCAGGAGTCGTCAACCAAGCAGCGCTCCGCCATTGCATAATCATCCTTGAGAGATTGAATTTCTGCAGGTGTGCCCGGCTAGGTCGTGCGAAACACACAGGCGTCTCGGATTTCAGGCCACTCCTCGAAGGAGCGAAGCTCCGCACGATTGAACCTGAGATTTGATTAAAGAGGGAACTTACCGATCGCGTCCGCCGCCGCCCCCGTATCCACCGCGGCCTCCACGTCCACCACCGCCGCCGCCGTGTCCGCCACGTCCCCCGCCACCACCACCACCGCCATGGCCGCCACGTCCCCCGCCGCCTCCGCCGCCACTTTCGCGTTGCGGGCGAGCTTCATTGACCACGAGGGCGCGGCCCAGAAAATCCTTGCCGTTGAGCGCCGCGATGGCCTTTTCGGCTTCGGCATCGTTGCCAATTTCAGCGAAGCCGAATCCGCGCGGTTGACCCGTGAAGCGGTCGCGCAGCAGCGTCAAAGAATCCGGCTGCACGCCGATTTCAGAAAACAGCGCCTGCACCTGCTCTTCCGTAGCCTTGAACGACAGATTCCCCACGTACAATTTCTTCACGGTCGTTCTCCTTGTGCCTTGCCACAAACGAAGGCACGCAATCCGAAGCTGAAGAGTCAGGAATCCCGCCGCGGGCAGCCTGCAACTCGCGGGTTGCTCCGGGCTGAAGCGAGCGCTCCAGCAGCTCACGAGCATCTTGCGGCAACTGAACCCCGCAGTCAACTGGGGCGGCTGCCAAAATGCCCGTCCTTTTCAGGTGCGGTAACTGGCGTTGATGTCCACGTATTCGCCCGTGAAATCGCAAGTCCACATTCGTGCGGAACCTCGACCGGCGTGGAGGTCGAGAACGATCGTGACGTGCTTCGCGAGCATCTTGCGATGCGCCGTCCGCTCGTTGAAGGGATGCTCGCGGCCGCGGCGGCAAACCAAGATGCCGGCCAGGCGGATATCGGCGCGCTCGAAATCAAATTTCACTCCGGAACGCCCCGCAGCGGCAAGGATGCGACCCCAATTGGGGTCGGCGCCGGCGAGCGCCGTCTTCACGAGCGGTGAATTCGCAATCGTGCGCGCAACCTGGTCTGCCGCGCGATCCGAAGCCGCACCGCGGACTTCGATTTCGATCACGCGCTGTGCTCCCTCTCCGTCGGCAACCACCGCGAGCGCGAGCGACCGGCAAACGCTTTCAAGCGCTGCGCAGAATCTTCGGTAGCCGGCGTTTTCACCCGCGATCTTTTGCGCGCCGGATTGCCCGTTCGCGAGCACGGCGAGCGTGTCGTTTGTCGAAGTGTCGCCGTCCACCGTAATGGCGTTGAACGTGGGCGCGACCGCGCGGCGCAACGCGCGTTGAAGAAGCGTGGGCGCAATCGCGGCGTCGGTGGCGATAAAGGACAACATCGTCGCCATGTTGGGATGAATCATTCCGGCGCCTTTGGCGCAGCCGATGATGCGCACCTGTTTTCCGCCGATGCGGCACTTTGCGGCGGCCCATTTCGGGCGCGTGTCCGTAGTCATGATCGCACGCGTAAATTGCGCGAACGCGGCAGCGCTGGCGCGGCGCGCGCGGACGAGCTGAGGCACGGCGCCGAGAATCTTCGCGACCCGCAGCGGCACGCCGATTACGCCTGTCGAGCAGACTAGAATCTGCGAGGGATGAATCCGCCCGAGCTGCAAAGCCATTTTGAGAGCAGTCCCTGCGGCTGCGGCATAGCCGTCCGAGCCCGTGCAGCAATTCGCGTTGCCAGAATTAACAATGATGCCGCGCATTTTGTGCCGCGACTTCGTCAGGTGCGCCTTGCAGGCGAGGACCGGGGCGGCTTGCACGCGGTTCGTCGTGAAAACTGCCGCGGCCGCGGCGGGCACTTCGCTGACGAGAAGACCGAGGTCGAGGCCGGACTTCTTCAGTCCACAAGCCGCAGCGGCAAACGAAAAACCCTTCGGGATCTGCGATTGCAAGATGCGCGGGCTCATGCGGAAACGGGCGCGGACGAATCACTCAGGACTGGGAGCACGACGCGGTCGCGAATCACCGTCGTGATAACAGCTACCAATTTGCACGACCGCTGTTTTTGGCAATGATTGCAATCGCGTTCAAGTTTTTCCGTGAGCGACTTGCGCGAACTCGCGGTGAACCCGTGGCGAAGAAAGAATTCCGGAGCGTGCGTCACGGCGAAAACACGCGTGATTTTCCGGCGGCGCGCTTCCGCGAGCGCGAATTCGATCAATCGCGACCCGGCGCCGCGCCCGCGCAATTCGGGATCGACGGCGAGCGAGCGAATCTCGGCCAGGTCCGCACCGTAGCCTTCCAGCGCCACGCAGCTCATGACCCGGCCCTTTTCCTCGAAGACCAGGAAGTGCGTGATGTTGCGGCGAATTTCTTCTTCGGCGCGTGGGAGGAGCAGTCCCTGCTCCGCGTACCGCGCGATCAGCCGGTAGATGACCTCGGCATCCGAGGGTTTGGCCTTGCGAGCCCTCATGCGCTCTCCTCGAGTTTCGCGAGCCGCAATTTAAAATCCGCGAGCGCGGCACGGACCGCACCGGGAGCTGTCCCGCCGGGTACGGCGCGGCGCGCCAGCGCGGATTCGACCGTAAGCACCGTGCAGAGATCGCGGCCAAAAGCAGGTGAGAACTCCTTCAGCCGCTCGAGCGGCATTTCGCGGATCGATTTTCCTTCCTGTTCCGCTGCGCGCAGGACTTTTCCGACGATTTCGTGCGCTTCGCGGAACGGCACGCCGAAAGCGACGAGATAATCGGCCACTTCGGTTGCGACGAGCGCAGGGTCCTGCGCCGCTTCCTGCAATCGTTCTTCCCGGAAACTCGTGGCCGCAAGAGTGGCTGCGGCGATGCGCGTTTCGGCAAGCGACTGGTCGTGCGCGCCGAAAAGCGCTTCTTTGTCCTCTTGCAGGTCGCGCTGATAGCTCGACGGAAGTCCCTTGCAAGCGGTTAGCAGCGCGACCAGCGCGCCATAAATGCGGCCGGTCTTTCCGCGAATCAGCTCCCACGCGTCCGGATTTTTCTTCTGCGGCATCAGGCTGCTGCCCGTCGAGTATTCGTCGGGCAATTCGACGAATCCGAATTCGGGGGAAGCGAAAAGAATCATGTCCTCCGCCAAACGCGAGAGGTGCATGGCGAGGACCGAGAGCGCAAACAGATACTCGAGCGCAAATTCGCGATCGCTGACTGCGTCAAGACTGTTAGCCGTGATGCGTGAAAAACCGAGGTCGCGAGCGAGCGCTTTGCGATCGAGCGGAAACGCGCATCCGGCGAGCGCACCTGAGCCGAGCGGGCAGAAGTCTGCGCCGCTCGCTGCTTCGGCGATGCGCTCGGCGTCGCGATGAAACGCTTCGCCGTGCGCGAGGAGCCAGTGCGAAAGGAGCAGCGGCTGCGCGTGCTGCATGTGCGTCGTGCCGGGCATGGGGACGCCAAGATATCGTTCGGCGTGCACGGCAATCGCACGAGCAAGCCCGGCGATTGCGCCGCGCATTTCCTGCGCCGCTTCTTTCACGTACATCCGGAACTCGGTCGCCACCATTTCGTTCCGGCTGCGCCCGGTGTGGAGCTTGGCGCCGAGCGAGCTTATCTTTTCAATCAGCGCCGCTTCGACGAAGTGGTGGACGTCTTCGGCTTTCGAAGCGTCGAGCCATGCGGGCTCGGACAGCGTGCGGCGTTCGATCTCATCGAGCGCCGCGACGAGTTGCTGGCCCTCTTCATGCGTCAGGATTCCGGAGGCGGCAATGGCACGGGCCCAGGCGCGGTCGAGTGCAAATTCCTGCGGCAGTAATCGGCGGTCGAACTGCCAGGAGCGCTCGAATTCGTAGAAGGACGCATCGGGGCCGCGCTCGAAGCGCCCGCCCCACATTTTCTGATCCGTTTTCTTATCTTCGGGATGATCGGGCGCACCGCTCATCGAGCTTTTGCCTTTTGAGGCGCCTCTTGCGGCACGGTGATGGGAAGCGCGAAAAGATTGATGAAGCCTTCGGCATCTTTCGGGTTGTAGCCGGTCATTGTGAAGCTCGCGAGATTGGTGCGATAGAGCGAGTAGGGCGACTGGCGCGATACGACGCTGACCGTCCCCTTGCAGAGCGACAGACCGATCGTGCCGGTGACGCGGCGCTGAGAGCTTGTAAAGAACGCGTCGAGCGCTTCGCGCAGCGGCGTGAACCACATGCCGTAGTAAACCATTTCCGCATAGCGCAGCGAGAGCAGTTGCTGGAAGTGCGCGGTTTCACGATCGAGCGCGAGCGATTCGAGCTCGCGGTGCGCCGCAATCAGCAATGTTCCGCCCGGCGTTTCGTATGCGCCGCGCGACTTGATTCCGACGAGGCGGTTTTCAACCATGTCCATCCGCCCGACGCCGTTGGCTGCCGCGACGTCGTTCAGTTGTTCTACGAGCGCGACAGCGCCGAGTTTCTTGCCGTTTACCGAGACGGGGATTCCTGCGTCGAATCCGATTTCAACTATCGTCGGCTTTTCAGGCGCTTTTGCCGAGGAGACAACCCACTGCCACATACTTTCTTCTGGCGCGTTTGCGGGATCTTCGAGCACGCCGCCCTCGTGGCTCAGGTGCCAGATGTTGCGGTCGCGGCTGTAAATATTTTTCGTGGTCTGTTCGACGGGGATATTGTGCTCGCGCGCGTAAGCGATGGCTTCTTCGCGCGAAGCGATCTTCCATTCGCGCCACGGCGCGATGATTTGCAGTTCCGGCGCGAGCGCTTTAGCCGCCAGCTCGAATCGAACCTGATCGTTGCCTTTGCCCGTGCAACCGTGCGCGAGCGCGTCCGCGCCAAGTTTTTTCGCGAGCTGCACCTGCCGTTGGGCAAGCAGCGGCCGCGCGAATGAAGTGCCGAGCAAATATTTATATTCGTAAACGGCGCCGGCGCGAAGCGTCGGCCAGATGTAACCGGTGATGAACTCCTCGCGCAGGTCTTCCACGTAGGCGGCTCTGGCTCCCGTGGCGAGGGCTTTTTTGCGCGCGGCTTCGAGGTCGTCACGCTGGCCAAGATCGCCGATCATGGCGATCACTTCACATCCGTAAGTCTCCTTGAGCCAGGGGATGATGATCGAGGTATCGAGTCCCCCGGAATACGCGAGCACCACTTTCTTCGGCAAATCCTTCTCCTTAATTGAGCAGCGTGAGCAGAATCGCCTTCTGCACGTGCAGGCGGTTTTCCGCCTGGTCGAAGACGATCGAGCGAGGTGAATCCATCACTTCCGCGGTTACTTCCGAGCCGCGGTGCGCCGGCAGGCAATGCAGGAAAACCGCGTCCGGCGCGGCCAGCGAGAACAGAGCTTCGTTCACTTGATAGCCCGCGAAGGCGACTTCGCGCGCCGACGCTTCATCTTCCTGCCCCATGCTCGCCCACACGTCGGTGTAAACCGCCTGCGCTCCGAGCACGGCCTCTTCGGGCGAGCGGAGGATTTCGATTTTACCGCGCGTTTCTCGCGCCACGCGCTTTGCTTCGGAGACAACCGCGGCGTCCGGCTCGTAGCCCGCGGGAGTCGCCACGCGAATGTGGGCGCCGCAGCGGGCGCCGATGGTCAGCAGCGAATGGCACACGTTGTTGCCGTCGCCGACATAAGCGAATTTCAATCCGCGCAGACCGCCGAAGCGCTCTTCGAGCGCGAAGAAATCCGATAGCGCCTGGCAGGGATGGAAGCGGTCCGAAAGCGCGTTGATGACCGGGATACGCCCGTGCGCGGCGAGCTGGTCGAGCGATTCTTGCGCGAATGTGCGCGCGACGATTCCCTGCACCCAGCGCTCGAGATTTTTCGCGACGTCGCGAATGGACTCGCGCTGGCCGAGCCGCATGGCCGTATGATCGAGAAACACCGAAGTGCCGCCGAGGCTCGCGATGCCGACTTCGAACGTCACGCGCGTGCGCAGCGAGGGCTTTTCGAAAATCAGCGCGAGGAACCGTCCGGCGAGCGCGCCGCGGTAACGGTCGGGGCGCGCCTTGATGTCCGCGGCGAGATGGAAAAGCTCGCGGACCTGTGGCGGTCCCCACTCCATTCCGGTTAGGAGATCGTTTGTCAGTGTGAGCGTTGCGGCAACGGCGTTCATGTTCACCTCGTGGCAGCCAGCATCATCGGCTCTGCATGCGATTCTGTTTTCGCAGGCTTCGCCGAAGGCTTGGCGGCGGATTTCGGTGTGCGTGCCAGCACGGATTCGAACTTTTCGAGAAACTCGGCTACATCGCGCCGGCGAATGATGAAAGGCGGAAGAAGCCGGAGGGTATGTTCGTGGGTGCAATTCATCAAGAGGCCGCGGCGAAGAGCCTGTTCCACAAACGGCGCGCCGTCCACGGCGAGGTCCACGCCGATCATCAGTCCTTCACCGCGAATCTCGCGAATGAAATCAAAGCGCGCCGCCAGCCTTTCGAGCCCGGTGCGAAGTTCGGCGCCGCGCTCGCGTATATTCGCGATCAGATTTTCTTCTTCGACGATGTTCAGAAATTCGAGCGCGGCGGCACAAACGAGCGGCCCGCCGCCGAACGTCGTCCCGTGCATTCCGGGCGTGAACGCGGAAGCGAATTTTTCGTTGGCGATGAACGCCCCGAGCGGAAGCCCTCCGGCTAGCGGCTTCGCGACGGTTACGATATCCGGCATCGAATCGAATTTCTGGTAGGCGAACCCCCTCCCGGTGCGGCCGAGGCCGCATTGGATTTCATCGGCGATCAGCGCGGCGTCCTGGTGCGTCGCGAGCTGGCGCGCCCGTTTCCAGAACGCATCGCTCACGGGGTAGATGCCGCCTTCGCCTTGAATCGTTTCGACGACGAGGGCGCAGACCGTGCCGTCAAACTTAGCCTCGAGATCGGCCACGTCGTTGAAGCGCACGAATTCGACGCCCGGAACGAGCGGCTCAAATGGTTCGCGGTATTTCGCGGGATACGTGATCGAAACTGCGCCAAACGTGCGGCCATGGAAAGAATTTTCAAGCGCGAGAATCCGTACTTTCAGCTTCGCGCCGTTCGCGGACTTGCCGTTCGCGTAGGCTCTCGCGAGCTTCAGGGCGCCGTCCATCGCTTCCGTGCCGCTGTTGGTAAAGAAAACGCGGTCGAGCCCGGACCACTTCGCGAGCTTGCGCGCGAGCGGCCCTTGATAGGAATTGTGAAAAAGATTCGAAAGATGAATGGCGCGGCCGGCTTCGCGGCGAATCGTGCGCACGAGCCGCGGATGCGCGTGCCCCAGCGCATTCACCGCAATGCCCGCGAGAAAGTCGAGATATTCGCGACCCTTCGAGTCGTATAAATGGCAACCGCGCCCGTAAGTGAAAACGACCGGCGGGCGCTTGTAGGTGTTCATCAGGTGGCGCGATTCGTCGGCGCGAACCTGTGCAGCCGATGCGCCTTTTCTCGCCAAAATTTTCTTTTTCGCCATTTCTATCGCGCGGCTTCCTGCGCCGCGCCCGCGCTCGAATGAACCACCGGCAGGACACGCGTTCCGGGGCAGCGTGCTCCATTTGCCGCTGCGAGAAGCGCCCGCGGCCGCGTCCCTCCGACGATGCGCACTTCCGCCACCCCTCCGGCCAGAGCGCGCTTGGCGGCCTCGAGTTTCAGGATCATTCCTCCGGACACTTTGTTCAGCCGAATCAGGTTTTCAATCTGCTCGCCATCCACCGCGCGGATCACCTTGTCGCCGTCGAGGACGCCCGCCACGTCGGTCAGGAAAATCAAACGATCGGCGCGGATGAACTCGGCCGCCGCCGCGGCCATGTGGTCGGCATTGATGTTGTAGAGTTCGCCGTCAGCACCGAGGCCAAGACACGAAGCGACCGGGACAATTCCTGCGTTCCACTGCGAGCACAGGAAATCAAGATTCACGCCCGTGAGATACCCGACAAATCCCAGTCCGCCCTCCTGCCCGTCAAGCTGCATCGGCTCGGCGAGAAAACTGGCGGCGTCGGACGCGCAGATGCCCGCAGCGGGCTGCCCCGCGAGTGAAATCGCTCCTGCCAGTTTCTTGTTGAGCAGCCCTGCGAAAACCATGATGGCGGCATCGCGCGTCTCGCGGTCGGTGACGCGCAGGCCGTTGATGAACCGGCTCTCAATTCCCATGCGCGCGAGCGTGGAAGTGAAGATCTTGCCGCCGCCGTGAATCACGAGAAGCTCGTGGCCCGCGCGTGCGAGTTCCGCAATCTGCCGTGCGAGCGTCTGCACGGTTTCGTCGCGCTCGAGCAACGCACCTGCAACTTTGACGACCAATCTCATATCAAGCCCGCCGTTTCTGGATAGCCACGCATCCCATTCAAGTTTTGTACTGCCTGCCCCGCCGCGCCCTTGCCCAGATTGTCGAGGCAGGAAACGACGACGAGACGCTCGCCCGAAGAATCGAGCGCGAATCCGATGTCGCAGAAATTTGTGTGCGTCACATGCTGCAATTCGGGCAGCTTTCCGGTCGGCAAAATACGGACCATCGGCCGCCCCGCATACTGTTTCCGGAAGAGCGCTTCGATTTCATCTGCTTGCCGCGGCACATCGAGCCAAACGTAGAGCGTTGAGAGAATTCCGCGCTCGACCGGGAGCAGGTGCGTGGTGAACACGAAATCCTGCGGCGCGAGGCCGAGATGTTCGGCGACTTCCGGCGTGTGCCGGTGCGTGAAAAGGCCGTACGCGCGGAAATTTTCGTTCACTTCCACAAAATGCGTTTCGCGCTTCGGTTCTTTGCCCGCTCCGCTCACGCCCGATTTGCAATCGCAGACAATTCCGCGCGTCGAATCGATCCATCCGGAATCCACCAGTGGCCGCAGACCCAGAATCACGGAAGTCGGATAGCACCCCGGATTTGCCACAAGGCGCGCCTTCGGAAGTTCATCCGCATACAACTCCGGCAGGCCATAGACCGCTTCCGCGAGAGTTGCGTCATTCGGCGCAGGAAGGTTGTACCAGCTCGAAAAAGTTTCTCCATTGTGGAAGCGAAAAGCCCCGCTCAGATCGACGATCCGCAATTTCGGATTCGCCGCCAGCAACTCCGGCACGAGTTCGAGCGATGCCTCATGCGGCGTCGATAGGAACGCAACGTTCGCGCCGCTTTTCGCCACCGCCTCAACCGAAAGCGGCCGGCAAGGCGCTTCACCCCAGCCGCGAAGCTGCGAATACAGCTCGGTCAAGCAGCGCACATTTGCGTGGCCATCGCGGAGATAAAACGTGGGTTTTTCGATGTTTGGGTGCCGCAGCAGAAGCCGGGCCAGCTCGTATCCAGCGTAGCCCGTTGCTCCAACGACGGCGACCCGTGTCGGGTCGGTCATCGGAGCATTTCCTCCATGCGCTTCTGAATGGCTGCGCGCGCGCTGCGCGAAGGCGTGATGATCAGAATCGTGTCGTCGCCCGCAAGAGTCCCCGCGACTTCTTTCCAATGCTCGGCATCCACCGCCGCCGCGAGCGGCTGCGCACCGCTGGGGGGCGTTTTCAGCACGAGCATGTTCTGCGCCGGACGAAGATCGAGCAAATATTCC
>JBAWGF010000185.1:0-22438 GCA_049592615.1 Candidatus Acidiferrales bacterium | reverse complement strand
GGCTCGCTCCATCAAGCTGGAATAATAATTCGTCACCTGATGCATGTCCGCGTAATTCAAAGCGGGGAGATTCAGCCGCGCCGTGAGAACGTGCTCCGGCCGGAAGCCGAGGTCCACGCTATAAATGCCTTTCAGCCATTTCGCCATCAGTCCCGCGGGCACAAGCGCCGTCAATGCGAGCGAGACTTCGAGAACGACGAGAGCTTTTCTCAATCGCCGCCCGCGCAAGCTGATGGAAACGGCTCCGCTCGCATCTTTCAGCGTAGTTGTGAGATTCGGGTTCGAGCTTTGCATCGCGGGCGCAAGCCCGAAAAGAATGCTCGTCAGAATGGCGATTCCCACGGCATACGCCATCGTTGCAAAATCCAGAGTCAGTACGCCGTAGTTCGGCAGGTATCCGCGATTCTCAAATGGAATGGCAGCCGTGATCCAGTCGCCGCCCCATTTCGAAAGCAGAACGCCGAGAGCGGCGCCTGCGATGAAGAGCCATGCGGTTTCGGTAAGGAGCTGGCGCACCAGCCGGAAGCGCCCGGCGCCGAGCGAAACCCGCACGGCCATTTCCCTTTGCCGAGCGAGCGACCGCGCGAGGAGAATTCCCGCGACGTTTGCGCAGGCAATCAGCAGGATGCAAATTCCGATCCAAAAGCCCATATACACGCCCTGATCGCCCACATGTTTTCCCACTTCATGCGTCAACGTATTCAGGAAGACTCCGCTATTCGTGTTTGATTCGGGATAAAGCTTTTCGAGCCGCTGCGCAATCGCATCCATCGCTTGTTGCGCTTGCGGCAATGTGACGCTGGGATTCAACCGGCCGAGCACGGTGAGCCATCCATCCAGCCGGTCGGTGCGCTCCTTATCGGTAAACGCGAGCGGGACCCAGAGGTTGGTCCGCCCAATCAGAGGAAGATGAAAATCTTCCGGCAGGACGCCGATGATGGTGTAGGTGTTTCCATCGAGCGCGATCGTCTTGCCGAGCAAACCGGCATCCGCATTGAAACGGTCGTGCCAGAGCCCGTGGCTCAGAATCACGACTCGATCTTTCCCGATTGCGTCTTCCTCAGGGCGAAACGTGCGGCCCAGCGAGGGTTGAACGCGGAGCGTCTCGAAAAAATTCGTGCTGACCCGCGCGCCAAGAATGCGTTCCGGACGATCGTTGCCCGTCAGATTGAAATTCTTGATGGACCAGGCTGTGAGGTTTTCGAAGACCTGGTTCTGCTCGCGCCAGTCGAGAAAGTCGGGCGCCGAAGCGTTGATCTCATACCCTTTTTTGGTGTCGAGTTCCCATGCGACCGCAAGCTGGTCCGAGTGGGGAAACGAAACGGCGCCCAGCACCCATTGCCGGACCATGGTGAACAGCAGCGTGCTCGCGCCGATTCCCAGCCCCAGCGTGAGAATAATCACCACGGCGACCCCCGGCGTATTTCGCATTGCCCGGAAGCCGTATCGCAAGTCTTGCAGAAAGGTTCGCATGGGCTGCACTCGCTCCTAATCAGCGAATGAAATCGCTGGACACACCTGGTCCGTCAGAGATTCGCAGTTGAGATACCAACTGCATTTCTCTATACGTCGTTCTGTTTCAGTTAGTTCCGGTATATTTCGGAGAGCCTGCCTGGAAGAACTGCCCGCAAGCGGGAGAAAGCGTGACGAAAGCGGACATCGGCTACGTCGGTTTTTCGAGTTCGGCGATGAGCGCGGGAACGATCTCGAAGATATCACCGACGACGCCGTAGTCCGCAACTTCGAAAATCGGCGCGTTCTGGTCTTTGTTGATCGCCGCGATGGTCCGCGAGCCCTTCATCCCGACGACGTGCTGGATCGCGCCGCTGATGCCGAGCGCAAGGTAGAGCTTCGGCGCAACGGTCTGGCCGGAGCTGCCGATCTGGCGCTCCATGGGCAGCCAGCCTTCGTCGCATATCGGACGCGAGGCGCACATTTCTCCACCGAGAAGCTTGGCAAGTTTTTCCGCGAGGGGAATGTTTTCCGGCGCTTTGATGCCGCGGCCGATGGAAACCAGAATCGGCGCTTGCGTGAGGTCCACGGCTTGCTTGGCTTCGGTGAATAGTTCGAGCGGCTTGGTGCGAATCTGTTCCGGCTTCAAATCCACGCTTACGGATTTTACCGGCGCTTTGCCGCCCGCATGTTTCGCGGCAAGGTCTGCGCGAAATGCGCTCGCCTGAAAGGAAACGATCCAGGGCGGCTCGGCCGTAAATACGACGTCCGCGGCGGTGCGACCCTGAAACATCTGGCGCACGAAAATCAGTTTTCCGCCTTCGTAGCGGTAGCCGATGCAGTCGCCGATCATTCCTTTACCAGCTTCACCGGCTGAGCCCTTGCCGAGCGACGCAGCGAGCTTCGGCGCGAAGTCGCGGACCTGGTATGTGTGCGGGAACAAAACAAGGTCAGGCTTCGCGATGTCCATCACCTGGCGGAGAGCAATCGTGAAGCCGTCGGGCGTGTATTTTTCGAGGAGGTCGTGTTCGACGAGCAGAACCTCGTCGAGTTGATAGGCCGCAAGCTCGCCGGCGAGCGATGCAACGCCTTTGCCGATGACGACGCCTGTGAGCGTGCCCTTCGTTTGCCCCGCAATTTGTTGCGCGGCTGCCAGAGTTTCAAAGCTGACTTTGTTCCACTTGGCTTCGCGCTGCTCGGTGATGAATAGGATTTTCATGGTCTTCCCGCCGAAGAGAGATTCTTCGGTCGTCCGCCGCGGCGGACTCCCTCAGAATGACGATGCGCAAGCATCGTCACAGCACCCGCGCTTCGTGGCGCAATTTTTCAACCAGCTTCGCCGCGATTTCATTCGGCTGTCCGGTGATAAATTCCGTCTTCTTCGTTTTCTGCGGAACGTAAATTCGCTCGACGCGCTGCGTGGGCGCATCGGGCACGCCAAGGGATGCTCGCTGCACTGTCGCGATTTCTTTTTTCTTCGCGGCCATGATGCCCTTGAGCGTCGCGTAGCGCGGCTTGTTGATTCCGGATTGAATCGAAAGCACCGCCGGAAGCGGCAGCTCGACCCACTGAAACCATCCCGCTTCGAGCTCGCGCTTGAGTTTCATGCGGCTGTCGGTCACTTCGATTGCCATGATGATCGTCGCGTGCGCCCGGCCGAGCAATTCCGCGAGCAGGACGCCGGTCTGGCCGAAGCCCTGGTCGTCGCTCTGGAGTCCCGTGAGGATGAGGTCGAAGTTTTCGCTTTTCACCGCGGCGGCGAGCGAACGCGCGGAACTCAACGGGTCGAGCTTGTAAAATTGATCGTCGAGAACGTGGATTCCGCGCTCGGCGCCCTTTGCGAGAGCTTCTTTGATCGTTTGCTTCGCGCGCTCCGGCCCCATCGAAATGGCCACCACTTCGCCGCCGTGCTTTTCCTTCAGCCGCAGCCCTTCTTCGAGCGCGTAGCTATCCGGCTCATTCGTCTCGAATCCGATATCGGATTCGCGAATCCACGCGCCGCCTTCGACGATCGTGAGCGGCGCATCCTTCGCGGGAACCTGTTTGACGCAGACGCCGATCTTCAAGAATCCCTCCGGCTGTTACGCAGCCCTGGAAACTGATAGCTTATCTCACTTTTTGCGCGCGCGGCCAAGGGGAGTGTGCTATCGCCCTTCCCAACGCTTGAAGAGCAGCGACGCATTCGTGCCGCCGAACCCAAACGAATTCGAGAGCGCGTACTCGATGGCCGCCTTCCGCGCCTTGTTCGGAACGTAATCGAGATCGCAGGTCGGGTCGGGGTTCTCGTAATTGATCGTCGGCGGAAGAATTTGATCGCGCAGTGTCAGAACGCTGATCCCCGCTTCGAGCCCGCCCGCGCCCCCGAGAAGGTGTCCGGTCATGGATTTTGTCGAGCTGATCGCCACTTTCTTCGCGTTCTCGCCGAACACGCGCTTCAGCGCCGTCGTTTCGATGGCGTCGCCAATCGGCGTCGAAGTGCCGTGCGCGTTGACGTAGCCGACTCGATCCGAAGAAATCTTCCCGTCCTTGAGCGCCGCCATCGTGACGCGGTACCCGCCATCGCCGCCTTCGGCGGGCTGCGTAATATGATAAGCGTCGCCCGACATTCCATAGCCGGCGACTTCGGCAAGAATTTTCGCCCCGCGCCGCTGCGCGTATTCGAGCGATTCAAGAATCAGCACGCCGGAGCCTTCGCCCACAACGAAGCCGTCGCGCTGCGCGTCAAACGGGCGGCTGGCGCGCTGCGGCTCGTCATTGCGCGTCGAAAGCGCGCGCATCGCCGCGAAACCGCCGACTCCCATCGGCGTGATCGCCGCTTCCGCTCCGCCTGCAATCATCACTTCCGCATCGCAACGCTGGATGATTTTGTACGCGTCGCCGATGGCGTGCGCCGAAGCCGAGCAGGCCGTCGCGGTGGCGGAGTTCGGTCCCTTCGCTCCGTAGCGAATCGAGACGTGGCCCGAAGCAAGGTTGATGATGGACGCGGGAATGAAGAAGGGCGAAATCTTCCCGGGGCCGCCTTGCAGAAATTTGGAATGCTCGCGTTCGATGACGTCGAATCCGCCGATGCCCGAAGCGATGTACACGCCGGTGGAATCCGCGATATCGGGTTTCACCTCGAGCGCGGCCATTTTCACGGCGAAGTCCGATGCGGCGAGAGCCAGTTGTATGAACCGGCCCATCTTCTTCAATTCTTTTTTCTCGACCCAGTGGAGGGGATCGAAATCGCGGACTTCCCCGGCGATGCGGCAATCGAATGCGGTGGCGTCAAACTGCGTGATCGGGCCGATCCCGCTTTTCCCGGCCTGCAGGTTGCTCCAGACCTCGTCGGTCCCGATGCCGCAGCCGCAGACCAGCCCAACGCCCGTCACGACAACTCGGCGGTTCAATGGAAGGTTTCTCCTGTTCGGAATGGGGCGACCGGCGGACTACTTGCTTCCCTTGGAATGCTTTTCGATGTACTCGACGGCGTCTTTCACCGTGGCGATTTTTTCGGCATCCTCATCCGGGATCTCGATGCCGAACGCTTCCTCGAAGGCCATCACCAGCTCGACAGTGTCGAGCGAATCGGCGCCAAGGTCGTCCACAAACGAAGCCGTCTGCGTCACTTCGCCTTCATCCACACCGAGTTGCTCGACGATAATCTGCTTTACGCGTTCTTCGACGCTGGCCATTCTGATAGTTCCTCCGGTCTCAGCAATCTTAAACCCCAGGGCCGCCCAGCAGGCAGGAAATTCGCCCCCCAAAACAGCCTGCTCATTCTATGCGCCGCTCAATGCCCGGTCAACATTTCCCGCGTCTCTTTATTGTTGTTTCCTGGCTTTCGGCCCCGAAACATTTCCACTAGCCCATGTGCATGCCGCCGTTGACGTCGAGAACGTGGCCCGTGATGTAGCCGGCTTCGTCGCTCGCGAGAAAAACAATCGCGGCGGCAACGTCGTGGTCCGAGCCCATGTGCCCGAGCGGGATCATTGATTTCAGCTTGTCTTTGATTTCCTGCGAGAGCGGGTCCGTCATCGGCGTCTCGATGAATCCCGGCGCGACCGCATTCACGGTGATGTTGCGCGAGGCAACTTCGACGGCGATCGCGCGCGTGAGACCGATCAATCCCGCCTTCGATGCGACGTAATTCGCCTGGCCCGCGTTCCCCGTTTCAGCGACAACCGACGTGAGGTTTATGATGCGTCCGGAGCGCTGCTTCAGCATCGCACCGAGCGCCTGCTGGATGCACAAGTGCGCGCCGGTCAAATTCGTGCGCAGCACGGCGTCCCAATCCTCGAGCTTCATGCGCAGGGCGAGCGTGTCGCGCGTGATCGCGGCGTTGTTGACGAGAATATCGAGCTTCCCGAATTTCCCGAGCAGTCGCTGAAATCCAGCCTTCACCTGCGCCGCGTCCGCCACGTCCATTGTCACCACCAGCGCCTCGCCCCCCGCCGCAGCAATTTCCGCAGCGAGCGATGCAAGCTTCTCCGTGTTGCGCGCGGCGACGCCGACCTTCGCGCCGGCCTGCGCCAGTGCCAGCGCCGTCGCGCGGCCGATGCCCTGCGACGCGCCGGTGACGAGAGCGACTTTATCTTTCAAAGAGAACATGCAGCTAGCTTTCCGGCGCTTCGGCGCGCGCCTGCGCGATTTTGTCGAGCGTGGCCTGAAGGCTCGCGGCGTCTTCCACGTTGACGCACCGCACCGAGCGGTCGATCTGCCGCAACAGGCCGGAGAGAACCTTGCCTGGCCCCACTTCCACGAAGATCGATACGCCGCCCTCGATCATCTCGTGCACGGAATCGAGCCAGCGCACCGGCTGCGTCACCTGGCGAATCAGCGCCTCGCGCGCCTCGTCGCCTGATGTGATCGCTTCGGCGCCCACGTTGGTGACGACCGGAAATCGCAATGCGCTGAACTTTGTGGCGCGCAAATCCGGTTCGAGGCGCTTTTGCGCCGGCGACATCAGTTCGCAATGGAACGGCGCGGAAACCGGAAGAATCACGGCGCGTTTCGCTCCGCTCTGTGACGCGATTTCCACGGCGCGCTTTATCGCCGCCGCGTGACCCGAAATCACAGTCTGCTCCGCCGAATTCATATTCGCGGGCGAGACGATTTCCTTGTCCGCCGCCTTTTTGCAAATCTCCGCAACTTCCGCCGGCGCGAGACCCAGTATCGCGGCCATCGCGCCCTCGCCCGCCGGAACCGCTTCCTGCATGTACCGGCCGCGCTCGCGAACGAGTTTCACAGCAGTTGAAAATTCGAGCGCGCCTGCCGCGACGAGAGCGGAGTACTCGCCGAGGCTGTGGCCCGCCGCAAAATCGGGTGCGATGCCGCGTTTTTCGAGCGCGCGGTAAGCTGCAATGGAAACCGTCAAAATCGCGGGCTGCGTGTTCCCGGTCTGCTTGAGCGCTTCTTCCGAGCCTTCGAAGCAAATCTTCGAAATGGAAAATCCCAGCGCGGCGTCGGCTTCGTCGAACACCTGTCGCGACTCGGGAAAATTCTCGGCGAGGTCGCGGCCCATGCCTGGGTATTGCGACGCCTGACCCGGAAAGAGGAATGCAAGTTTGCCCATGGGGTTTGCGATTTCCGCTGCGGTCAGCCTCGCGCGGCGACGGCGGCAGCGGAAAGCTCCTGTTCGATTTTTTCGTTCACGCGCGCGCGGCAGAGTTCCGCGGCAACGCGAATGGCGTTCTTGATGGCGTTGGGATTCGACCGCCCGTGCCCGATGATCGTGACGCCGCGAACTCCGAGCAGCGGCGCCCCGCCGTACTCGGAATAATCGGTGCGTTTGCGGAATGCGTCAAACGCGCGCTTGGACAGAGCATAGCCCAGTTGCGAGGTCAGGCTGCTCTTGATGGCCTTCTTCAGCATGCCGCCGATGTGCTCCACCAATCCTTCGCTGATCTTGAGCGCGATATTGCCGATGAAACCGTCGCAGACGATCACGTCCACGTCCCCGCGGAAGACGTCGCGGCCTTCGACGTTTCCCGTGAAGTTAATCGAGCCGTTCTTGAGACGATTCGAGGCTTCGCGCGTGAGCTCGTTGCCCTTCATTTCTTCCTCGCCGATTGAAAGCAGCGCGACTCGGGGCCGCCGCACTCCCCAGATCGTCCGGTAATAAATCTCTCCCATGACGGCGAACTGCACGATCTGCTCCGGCTTCGAATCCACGTTCGCGCCCACATCCAAAATCACCGACACCTTATCCTTCATATTCGGGAAAGCCGCCGCCAGCGCCGGGCGATCCACGGATGGAAGCGTGCCGAGGACAAACCGCGCGACGGTCATCACGGCGCCGGTGTTGCCGGCGCTGACCAGCGCATCGGCCTTGCCGTCGCGCACGAGCCGCGCCGCCACGTGCACCGAGCTGTCTTTTTTCCGGCGAAACGCCTGCGAAGGCGAATCGCGCATCGTGATAATTTCCGTCGCGCCTGCGATTTCGATGGGGAGGCCGCGGTGACGATGCCGGTTCAGCTCCTGGCGGACCGTCGCTTCGACGCCCACCAGCACGATGCGCACGTCCAATTCGCGCGCGGCCAGAATCGCGCCTTCGACTTCGGCGCGCGGGGCATGGTCGCCTCCCATGGCATCGAGAGCGATGGTTGTCATCTAGGCACCAAATCGGAAAGGAGAGGCGATGGGAACTTAGGCTGTCTTGGCCGCGGTGTCAATCACTTCGCGACCCTTGTAATAGCCGCAATGGGGACACGCGTTGTGGGGCAGCTTTTTCTCGTGGCAATTCGGGCACTCACCCAGGGTCGGTGCGTGCAGATGATCGTGGGCGCGGCGATTGCTTGTGCGCCTTTTCGAATGACGTCGCTTTGGATTCGGCATTCCAGCTCCTCTTGACAGGCCGCACCTGTCGGCGACCTTAATGGAAAGAAACAGTGTAGCGTTTTATTGCTTTTTGAACCAGTCCTGCTTCAAACGGGCGAGCGGAGCGAGTCGCGGGTCGGACGCGTGCTTTTCGCAGCGGCACTCCTCGTTATTCAGGTTCGCGCCGCAATGCGGGCAAAGCCCGCGGCAGTCGCTGCGGCAAATCACCTTCATCGGCAGCGAAAGATTGATCTGCTCGGCGAGGATGTCCGCCAGAAAAAGGCCGTCGCCCTCGAAAAAGGCGATTTCGGTATCGTCCAGGTTCAAATGGTATTCCTCGTCGTGCGCGATCGAGGTCATCGGGCGGTAGAAGAGATCGAAATCCCGGCTGATTTCCTCCACCACCGTGTCCAGGCAGCGCGCGCAAATCAGCTCCACCCGCGTATGCAGGTTGCCGCAAATGCGGATCTGCCCGTCCACAAGTTCTGCCGTTGCACGGACTTCGAGGGGTTCTACCTGGCGGAACTCGCCGGAATGGAAATCGAGCGTCCCCGGGGAATAGCTCTTCCGGATGCGCGTCTTTCGTATGGCAAGTTCGTTTACATCCAGAAACATTGCTTTTCCCTGCGTTTTTGCGAGTAAAAACCCATTATAGGATGGCTGCCTTCGTTGTCAAGGAAGCCGCCTGCGTGAGGTTTCCGGCCTGACACCAAATGGACAATAACTTTCGCCCTCGGAATGCGGCCCTACGCCGAATGTGCCACGCGCATTCCCAGAAGCTCGTGACACTGGCGGAGGACGAAATTGTCCGTCATCCCGGCGATGTAATCGCAGATGACCCGATGGCGCGGCTCGCGCTCCGCTTGCTCGGCATAGTAGAGAGGCATGCGTTCGCGGTGCTCCAGAAAAAATCGGAACAGCGCATCGAGCGCTGCCACGGACCGGTCGCGATCTTCCGCAATCCCCGGATGCGAATAGAGCCGCGCCGTGAGAAATCGCTTCAAACTCGCATTCTGCTGTGCGACGCCGTCCGAGAAACCAGCCAGGCGCCTGGGCAGCCGCCGAATGTCCTCAACAGTTTCGACGCCGAACGCTTCCGCCTGGCGCCGCGTGTTCTCGATCAAATCGGTCGCGAGAAGATCGAGGATGCGCTTGAGCGCCTCGTTGAATTTCAATTTGTGGCGTCCCGCGGGATGGCGGCGATCCACGTCTGCATACGCCGCATCGAAGATCGGCACTTCCGCGCGCAGCACATCGAAATCGAGCAGGTGCGCTTCGAAGCCGTCGTCAATGTCGGCCGTGTTGTAGGCAATCTCATCCACCAGATCGATCAGTTGCGATTCGAGCGGTGGCCTCTCGTCGAGCGCGTATTCCGCAAGTTCGGGATATTCCGCCGCGGAATATTCCCGTGAATGCTTGATGATTCCCTCGCGCACCTCGAATGTGAGATTGAGCCCCGGGAAATCGAGATAGCGCTGCTCGAATTGCTCGACGATACGCAGCGCCTGAAGATTGTGATCGAAGCGGTCGCCATGCTCGCGCATCCGCGCGTCGAGCTGGTGTTCGCCGGCGTGGCCGAATGGCGGATGGCCGATGTCGTGGACGAGCGCAAGCGCTTCGGCGAGATCCGTGTTCAAACCGAGCGCACCCGCCACCGTCCGCGCAATTTGCGCCACTTCGAGCGTGTGCGTCAGGCGGTTGCGGAAATGGTCGGAGAAACGCGTGGTGAAAACCTGCGTCTTCGCTTCGAGCCGCCGGAATGCTCGCGAATGCACGACGCGGTCGCGGTCGCGCGCAAAGTCGTTGCGATAAGGATGCTGCGGCTCCGGATAGCGCCGCCCCCGCGTGCGGCGCACGTCCATGGCGTAGGAGGCTGGGACCATAGCTCCCATTCTAACGGCAGTTGGGCTGAGTTTGATTATGACTTGCCGGGGAGGAGTGCGAGTTGCTGATCCGCCTGCTGCGCGATCGGCGAATCGGGGTATTCGGTTTTGATCTGACCGTACAGCTTCGCCGCCTCGGCCGGATTCTTCTGCCGGTAATGATCGGCGAGTGCGAGCATCACGACCGGCTTCGGCACGAGCACGGCAGGCTTGGCGATCAATTGTTGATACAGCTTGACGGCCTCATCGCTCTGTCCCAATCGGTCGTTGAGCTGTGCCAGCTCGAATCGCGCCATCGCGGCGTAGTCGTCGTTCCCGCTATCTGCCAGTCCCTGGAACCACTTCTTCGCCTCGTCGTTCTTGCCGAGGCGCTCGTCGCTCAATCCGGCGTAATAACTCGCGAGTGCGCCCGGCTGCGTTCGGGGGAATTTGCGCGCGACGTCCGCGAATTTCTGGGCCGCATCGGTGAATTTGTTTTTCTCTTCGACATAGGTGGTCTCGCCCGGCTCGACCGGCTCACCCACCGTGCGGACGCGAGCCTGAAAAGCCTTCATCGCGTCGTCGAACGCCGCCGACGCTTTCACGGTTTGGCGCTCGGCGTACGTCTTCCATCCGAAGACGCCCAACGCGACGATGCCCGCCGCCACGAGAATGTAAACCGTGAGCCGCTGGTGCGAGAGGACAGCCTCGGCGCCGTGCGCGAGAGTCTCGCGCACTTCGTCCTTTCTCAATTCTCTGCGGGAAATATGCTGCGCCAACGCTGCACCCCGAGGAAACAATTTCGAAACCAAATGGTACCACAAACGCGCACAGACGCGAATCCTCGCGGCGAAGACGCCCGCGCGTTCGCTTCGGGCGATTCCGTCCTGCCCCGGGCTGCCGAAAAAATCATGCGCCGCTGCGGCGGTCGCGAAGGGGGGGCTCGAAGAAACGTGACCTAGACCTTTGTTACGCCTTCCGCCTGAAGCCCCTTGGGACCCTGCTTGACCTCAAACTCAGCGAGCTGGCCTTCGGTCAGGGATTTATATCCATCCATCTGGATCGCGGAGAAGTGAACGAAAACATCTTCGCCCGACTGCCGCTGAATGAACCCGAATCCCTTGGAAGCATTGAACCACTTCACCACGCCCTGTTCTCGTGCCAACGGTCGGACTCCTCTCCAAGTGATGTCCCGATTCGTGTGCTTGTAACGCCGGTAGGTCGCGCCGAAAGCCCTGCTGCACTGGAACTCGCACCCCAACGGCATTACAAGACCGCATCGGCGGCGGGATTCTTGCACAAAGCCAAAATGCTGTTCAGAGTTCGAAGCCTATGGTGAAAAGGGAGCTTGGAAGAGTTCAGCGGAAACTGCGGATGGCCACTTCTTCGTCCGATTGCACGTCGAACACGGTGAAGAGCCGCGTGATTTGGAGCAGGTCGTGGACGCGCTTCGTCAGATTCAGCAGCTTCAGTTCGCCCTCAGCGTTGCGGACGGTCGTAAACGCGCTGACCAGCTCGCCGATACCGGAACTGTCGATGTAATCCACGTCGTCGAGGTTGATGAGGATCTTCGTATTGCCCCGGTCGATCAATTCGCGGATGGTTCGCCGCAGCAAGGAGCTGCCTTCGCCCAGCGTGATCTTCCCGCTGAAATCAATGATGGCAATTTCGCCGATGATGCGTGATGTTCCCTGGAGTGACACGGTATCCTCGCCCCTGCAATTCTACTCCGGTTAGCTTCCAACTTCGCCGGAGATTGCATCCGGCAGCTTCTTTACCATCACGAGCTCCGCCCCGCCGCCCGGCCCGCGTTGTACCGCGAATTCGTCCATGAAGGCGCGCATCAGGAAAAGCCCGCGCCCCGATGTACGAAGCAGGTTTTCTTCCGACAGCGGATCGGGTATTTCGGTCAGCTCGAAACCCTTGCCCTGGTCCAGGACGCGCACCGTCATTTTCTCGGGCGCCAGTTCCACCGTCATCAAGATTTTCTTGCGGCGATCCTGCTGGTTGCCGTAATTGTACGCGTTGATTACGCCCTCGCGCACCGCCATCCCGATCTTGTGAGTCTCCTCCTCGCTGAAGCCGGAAGCCTCAGCGATGCGCATGCTGATGATTTCAGCGAGGTCCACGCTTTCGAGCAGTGTCTCCAGCGTAATCTCGATACGTTGGGTTTTGGCCGCCATCCGAAGTCGAGGGACATCCTGTAAAAAAGAGATTGTATGGGTATCACAGCGCCGGAGTGCAAGTCAATGTGCTGCGGGTACTGGAACTTGGTCGGTGCCGTGCCGCTTTCATCTCGTGCAACACTCTTCCGCCGGGCGTATTTTGTGGGATATTGTGAACGATCGTGAAACCATAGAAGCCTGATCGAACGTCTGTAAGTGTGGAATTTCGTGGACTGTGCCGCGGCATCTTTTCTTGGCAAATGCCGCATCAAAACGCGTGACCTCGCGTTGAACCACATTTAAGGAGGCGCCTATGCTCGCCCTCAGGCCCTTGAGTGTCATCTTCCTTGCAATCGTCGCGGCTGCCGCAGCTTCCTACCAAAGCTCGACAAAAGAATCTTCCGCGGTTACGGATCCAATGGAGCTGGTGACCGGCGCCACCCAGGCAGCCGTCACGCCGCAGGAACGCTCCGCCGCGCTCGCGCTTCTCGATCGAGCAAGCCAGAACAGCAATCTGTACGCTCCGGGCACGCCCCCATTCACTTTGAAAGTGTCATTTGATTCCAGCGGCGACTCTCTTTACACGGGCGCGGGAGAAATGGAAGAGACGCAAATCTCTCATGCGCGTGGTCGATGGACGGCGCGCATCGGTGACTTCTCGCAGATTCGCATTTACGACCACGGCCGCGCGTTCGACGAAAAGACCGCGGCGGGCATGCCGCTGCGTTTGCAAATGGTTCGCGGCGCTATTCTCTGGCCGGTGCACGTAAATTCCACGCGAATGGCGATCCGAACCGCCTCTGCCACATGGAAAGGAAAGGCGGTCACGTGCGTTCTGCTTTCAGGTCCCGGCTCAGCTCCAACTTCCACTCCGGGAAGACGCTGGGAGGAGACGGAGTCGTGCATCGATCCCGCATCCAACTTGATGCTGGTTCATTCGGAAGCGCCCGGAATTTACGCGGCGTACGACTTCACGGACGCTTTGCACTTTCATGGAAGGACTCTCGCGCGGCAAATCTCCATTTCCGAAGGGAATCGCACCGTACTTCAGGTTCGAATTGCCAGCGTCGAGGACGCCGCGACGGCCGACGACTCTCTTTTCATCCCCACAGAGCAGATGCTGGCTCAGGGCCCGGCCGCATTCATGGCGGGACCTTTCCGTTTCTCGCAGTTCACGCATGCCCCCGCGGGCGAAGACGGAGTTCTCCAGCCGGTCGTGGTTCATGCATCCATCGATGATCATGGCAAAGTCCTCGAAGCGGAAGTGCTGCAGGAATCTGATCCGGCGCTCGCCCAAACCGCGCTCAGCCTAGTGAGACAATCCGAATACGGAAGCCAGGCTGAGGATCGTCGCCCGACGCAGCGCGAGGCATTCATCAGTGTTCGATTCGTGACCCAGCAGTAAACCAAAATCCGAAGCCGAAGCTCACGCCCAGTACGTGCGATCGAGCGTGCGGTACTGAATCGCCTCGCTCAGATGCTTTGACTCGATCGAAGTCGCGCCCTCGAGATCGGCGATGGTGCGCGAAACCTTCAGAATGCGGTCGTGGGCCCGCGCCGAAAGTCCCAGCCTCTGGATCGCATTTTCCAGTAGCTTTTCCGCGGCCTCCGAAATCGCGCAGTATTTTTGAATCAGCTTCGGCGGCATCTGCGCGTTGGCGTACAGCCTTTTTTCTCCGCTGAATCGTTCGAGCTGAATCTTTCGCGCCCGCAGCACGCGCTCGCGAACCGTCGCCGAGCTCTCGATCTCCGCGGTTCCGCGGAGCTCCTTGTACTTTACCGCCGGCACTTCGATGTGAATGTCGATCCGGTCGAGCAGCGGCCCGGAAATCTTCGAGACGTACCGCTGAATCTGCGGCGGCGAGCAATGGCACTCGCGCGTCGGGTCGCCGAAGAAGCCGCAGGGGCACGGGTTCATCGCCGCGGCCAGCATGAAACGCGAAGGAAAATTGACGGAAACGGCCGCGCGGGCAATCGTCACCGCGCCGTCTTCGAGCGGCTGGCGCATCACTTCCAGCACGTTGCGCTGAAATTCCGGCAGCTCGTCCAGAAACAGCACGCCGTTGTGCCCGAGCGAAACTTCTCCCGGCCGCGGGACGGCCCCGCCCCCGATCAATCCGGCGTCGCTGATCGTGTGGTGCGGCGATCGAAACGGGCGCGTTCCAACCAGCCCTCGCGAATCGTCGAGCAGTCCCGCCACGCTGTGGATGCGCGTCGTCTCGATGGATTCTTCAAGCGACATCGGCGGCAGAATTGTCGGGATGCGCTTCGCGAGCATCGTCTTGCCCGCGCCCGGCGGTCCAATCAGCAGGATGTTGTGGCTGCCGGCGCAGGAAACTTCGAGCGCGCGCTTCGCTGCCATTTGTCCGCGAACGTCGCGCAGATCCACCGCGTACTGGCTCGCCTCGACGAGCATCTTTGAAGTGTCCACTTCGAGTGGATGGAAAGATTCGGGCGCGTTCATCATGTCCACGGCCTGCGGCAGCGACTTCACGGGAAAAACGCGAATGCCCTGCACCACCGCGGCCTCGCGCGCGTTTGCTTCCGGCACGACGACATTTTGAATGCCGCGCTCACGAGCCGCGAGCGCCGCCGAAAGGGCTCCGCGTACGCTGCGAACGCTTCCGTCGAGCGACAGCTCTCCGAGAAACACATGCGAGTCGAGAATTTTTCCGAAGAATGTCCCCTGGCAGCCCAAAAGCCCGAGCGCAATCGGAAGATCGAACGCAGAACCCTCTTTGCGGATGTCTGCCGGCGCCAGATTCACGGTCACGGCGTACATCGAGGGAACATCGAAGCCGCAGTTTCGCAGCGCCGATTTCACTCGCTCGCGGCTCTCTTTGACGGCGGTGTCCGGTAAGCCGACGACGTTGAAATCGCCCGGCTTGCCGGGACCTACATCCACCTCGACCTCGACGAGGTAGGCGTCGATGCCGAAAACTGCCGCGCTGAATGTCTTGAATAGCATGCCGAGAGGGAATTGCCTGCCTCTGAGGCGCACAGACTAACTCAAAAGGTACCGTCATGCTAGCGATACTAGCCGCCCTCCCGGCGCTAGCTCCCGGATGTGCGATCCTGCCGCGCGTGACCCGAATTTCAAGTGCGTCTGCACTCTTGCGGCCTTTAATCCGATTCGTCAGCGCGATTCTGATTGTTGCCTTCCTCCTCGGCTGGGAGGATGCCGCTCGCGCGCAGGCCATCGCGGGCGGTTCAGGCCAGGCCGCGATCTTGAATGATCGCGGCCTCGCGCGCGCCCATTACAACCTGGCAATCGCGCTCAATCGCTTGAACGACCACGCGGCCGCGAATCAGGAATTCAGCGAAGCCCGGCGCCTCGATTCCGCGCTCGTCCCTCCAAAAGAAGAATCCAAACCCTGACGCGCGTCGAGGTAACGCCGCGTGCACGTGGCGCGGGACTCTCCTCTCGGTCGCTCAGGCCGATTGCGCTTGACAACCCTTTCTAACACACTAGAATGCCCACAAAATTATATGGCGGATGAAACTTTATCCAGGGGCCGGATTCGGCCTCCATTGCGTCCTTTTCTTCCACTCGTGGATTTGCTCGCGGAATTTTTCGGCCCGAACTGCGAAGTGGTGTTGCACGATTTTTCCCGGACGCAGGGGACGATTGTCAAAATTCGCAACGGGCATCTCAGCGGGCGGAAGGTCGGCGGCCCGATCAGCGATTTCGGCCTGCAGATGATTCGCGGCCTGCGCGACGATCCGAAGGCGTCCGTCCTGCAATTGAACTACACGTCGCGCGGAATTGCCGGCCGCGAACTGAAGTCGTCTTCGATGATCATCCGTGAAGGCGGCAAGAACATCGGCGCGCTGTGCATCAACATTGATATCGAGCCGCTCGAGAATTTGCGGCATTTTCTCGAGGGCTTTTGCGAGACGCGGCCCACTTCGCGGTGGGGCGCCGATGGCGAAGAGATTTTTGTTCCCGACTTCCGGAACCTGATGGACGAGTGGCTCGACAAAGCGATGAAAAGCGCGCGGTGCTCCCCTTCGCTGATGACGAAGCAGGACAAGCTTCACGTGCTGCAGTCGCTCGAGAAGCAGGGTGTCTTCCTGATGCGGGGGGCGGTGCGCGAGGTATCCGTGCGGCTCGGCCTCGCGGCGCCGACGATTTACAAATACCTCAAGGAACAGCAAAAGACCTCGCGGCGAAAGCCGGCGCGACTCGCGGTACGGAGAACAAAAGGAGCAATTCGAGCATGAAACTTCGTGGCGTGACTTTTGCAATTATTTTTCTCCTCGCAGCCAGCGGGCTGGGTGCCGCACAGGTCACAGTGGACGATCTGATGCGCTTGCGCTGCGTATTCGACGTGCGCATTTCTCCCGACGGTCAGCAAATCGCCTACATTCTCTCGACGCCGTCGCTCGAAACTGCCGCGCACGAAGGCGTCCTGTATCGGGTTCCTGCCGCGGGCGGCGCTCCGCTTCGACTCACATACCACACGCGCATCTTCAACCGCCCCTTGCCGGCTGCATGGCTGCGATGGTCGCCCGATGGCGCTCTGCTCTCCTTCATCGCCTACGTGGACGGAGTTCCTCAAGTGATGGCGATGGCCGCGGCCGGCGGCGAACCCTGGGCCGTCACCTCCGTGAAAGACGGTGTCACGCGCTACGAATGGTCGCCCGATGGAAAGTCGATCGCATACGCGGCGTCCGACCCGGCGCCGCCCGAAGAAGAGCAGCAGAAGAAAGACAAAACCTACGTGATTCACGTGGACAAGAATCCGCGGCCGCCCCGGCTGTGGATTCAGGACGTCGCGAGCGGAAAATCGCGCGCGATCACGCCCGCGAACAAATCTGTTTTGGATTACCGCTGGTCTCCCGACGGGAAATCGCTCGCCTACGGCGCTTCCGACGAATTGGGATTCAACGCTCCGTACAATTCGACCCTGTACACGATTTCGCCTGAAGGCGGCGAGCCGCGTGCCCTTGTCCAGCGTCCCGGCACGAACCGCGCGCCGCAATACTCGCCGGACGGCAACTGGATCGCGTTCATCTCGAGCGGCGGACATGCCGGCATGGTCAGCGCGCTGGATCTCTATTTGGTCTCCGCCAGCGGATCGGGCGATCCGCCGCGCGGGCTCACGACGGCGCAGGAATTGTGGGTCAGCGAGTTCACGTGGGCGGCGGATTCGAAGTCCATCTTCTACATCTCGAACGAGCAGACAAACGGCTCGGGGGAGCACATGTTCGAGCAAGCCATCAGCCGCGTCGCGATTGATTCATCTCATGTCGATGTCGTGACTCCCGGCCCCGTCGTGAATTTCTCGATGAGCCTGTCGGGCGACGGAAAGCGGCTCGCGTTTCGCACCGTCGAGAGCCGGACGATGGGCGATGTGTTCGTGATGGACTTGCCGAATGGCAAGCCTCGAAAGCTCACGGACATCAATCCCGAATTGCACGACATGAAATTGGGAGAACTCAAGGCCGTTCACTGGAAATCTTTCGACGGAAAAGAAATCTGGGGGCTGCTGCTGACGCCGCCCGGATATCAGCGCGGCCACCGCATCCCCATGGTGACGTATTGCCACGGCGGCCCCATCGGCGGCTACACCTACGGAATTTTTCCGCAGTTCGCGCACATCGCCGGTCAGGTGGACCCCTATCCGGATGAAGCAATGGCCAGCGCCGGAATGGCGATCCTCTTCCCGATGCCGCGCGGCGGCTCCGGTTACGGCGTCGAAGGATTCCGCGCCATCATGCATCGCTGGGGCGAAGACGACTACAAAGACATCATGGCCGGAGTGGACGCTATGATCGCGGAAGGAATCGCCGACCCCGATCGCCTCGGCGTGATGGGCGCGTCGTACGGCGGCTTCATGACCGATTGGATTGTGACCCAGACCGGCCGTTTCAAGGCGGCATCCACCGGCGCAAGCGTGAGCGATCTCGCCAACATGTATTACCTGTCGGACGCCGGAGACTTCATCGTCGAGTATTACGGCTATCCGTGGGATGACGCCGCGGAGCTGCGGGCGCACTCGGCAATCTCGTTTGTTAAAAATGTGACGACCCCGCTTCTCATTCAGCATGGCGAAAGCGACTTCCGCGTGCCGATCAGCCAGGCCCAGCAATTTTATAAAGCGCTCAAGACGCTGCACAAAACAGTCGAGTACGACATCTACCCGCGCGGCGGCCATGTGAATTTTGAGCCGCCCCTCGAAAGAGAATACATGCGCCGCAATTTGGATTGGTTCATCAAGTGGCTCAAACCGGATTCTGCTGGTGGCGTGACAAAGTAGGGGGGACAAAAAATGAAGAAAACTCTCGTGGGCCTGGTGGTTCTTCTCGTTGCGGTTGCGTTCTTACAGCTGTCTGCGCAAGCCCAGACGTTTACATCCACAATCCAGGGAACCGTGACGGATGCAAAGGGCGGCGCCTTGCCCAGCGCGGCGGTGCACGTGAAGGGCGTGACGGTGGACCGCAGCGCCGAAACAAATGGCACGGGTTTCTACCGCGTCGTGGAGCTGCCGGCAGGAACGTACACGGTCACTGTGAGCCACGATGGCTTCGCCACGAAAATTCTCGAAGGCGTCGTGCTGGTTCTCGACCGCACCGCCGAAATCGACGTGAGCATGCAAGTCGCCTCGCGCACTGAATCTGTCACCGTGACGGCGGAAGTGCCCCTGCTCGACACGGCGGAGACCTCCGTGAAGCAGGTGATCGAGAGCCGCGAGATCGATTCGATTCCGCTCAACGGCCGCAACTACCTCGATTTGATCCTACTGACGCCCGGCGTGGTCGTCAATACGCAGGCGCGCGCCGATTTGACGAACCGCGACACGAACGGCGCAATCATGGGCGAACGCGCCGGGAACACGGCGTACCTGATCGACGGCCTCGACAACAACGATGATTTTCACGGAGGCGTTTTTCAGGCCTTCACGCAGGACGCCATTCAGGAATTTGAAGTGATCGACACCGGCTTCAAAGCGGAGTTCGGCCACGGCTCGGCGGCGGTGGTCAACGTCGTGAGCAAGACCGGCTCGAATGCGATGCATGGCAGCGGCTTTCTTTACGCGCGGAACGATGCGCTCGACACCTCCAACGTGTCGGGCGCGAATCCGCCGCAGCTCTCGCGTTACGACTTCGGCGGGACGTTTGGCATGGCGTTGAAACAGGACAAAGCGTGGTTTTTCGGGTCGGTTGAACGCGTGCAGGAAACGCGCGGCGCGATTTTTCCGCCTGACATCCCGGACATTCTCCTTGCCGGTGAAAACTTCTCAATCCTGCCGGAGGATCACGACACCCGCGTCTTCACCAAGTACACGGAGAAACTGACCAAGAACAACGAAATCCGCGTTTCGTTCAGTTGGACTCGCGCGAATCTGGCGAATCAGCTCTCCGACCCGATCGCGCTGCCGAGCGCCAGCGTCTCAAATATTACGAACACCTGGCTCGGAACCGTGTCCCTCACTTCGCTCTTCGGACCGCACCTCGTCCTCGACAGCTCCTTCAATGCCCGCGCCCAGAATTTCGACCAGAACCAAGGGCTCACGCTCGGGCTTGGCTACGAAGTTTTCTTCGTCGACGACGCAACCTCTTTTGATTTCGGGCCGCCGCCGGGCAGCGTTCAGTCGCTCCAACAAAAATATTATACCGGCCGCGAGGTGCTGAGCTGGTTTCCGAGCGAACACCACGCCACAAAATTCGGATTTGAGTACACCCGCACGATCGCGGACGGCGTCAACGGGCAGGACCTGCAAAGCGTGCTCCTCGCGAGCCATGCCAGCTTCGCCCTTTATGGATTGAATTCGCTTCAGATCCCGCAGGGAATTGCGTTCGTCAATCCGGGTGACAACATCTCGAAGATGCGCAACAACGGCGTGAGCTTCTTCGCGCAGGATGATTGGCACATTTTCCCCACCCTGATTCTGAGTGGAGGACTCCGATACGACTACGACTCTCGCTTCGGCGACACGAACAATATCGCACCGCGTTTGGGTTTGGCGTGGAGCCCGGACAAGAAAACGGTGTTTCGTTCCAGCTTCGGGATGTTTTACGACCGCTACCGCCTGGGAATCGCTCAAGCCGTGCCCGGCCTGGGCGGATTCAACGGAACGACCGTTGTGGAATTCAATTACCCGGTATTGGCCGACGATTCCGTGATTCCGCTTGCAGGCAGCATTTCGAAAATCGCCGTCCAGGGAGCGCACGATCCGAACTTCCTGAACACGCATTTCGGCATCCCTGTGGGCACGGTCGTCAACGTGGGCAATATCCAAACGCTCACGGGAATGACGCCGGCAGCCTTCATCACGTCGCTGAATACGTATCTCGCCACGTTTAACATTCCCTTTGTACCGGCGGATTTTTCACCCTCCTCCGGATTCCTCCGCCAGGACGTTACGGGAAATTTTGAGGACCAAATCCAAATCCAGAAACCGTTCCACACACCGTACAACAACACGTTCACGGTCGGCATCCAGCGTCAGTTGACGCCGAGCCTTTCCATCAGCGCCACGTACATTCGCCGCAGCATTCGCGACATTCTCGGCGTGCGGATTACGAACCTCTCGCCTGCCTCCGCCGCTGCCGGAACTCCGATTACAACCGATGGCGGGCCCATCCAGCGTGTCTACGGGCCGTGGTACGACGGCAAATACAGTGGCGTCGTCCTCACGCTGAACAAAAGGTTCTCGCGACATTTCCAGGTTCAGGCGAATTACACCTACGCCCAGAGCACCGACGACCTGCTCAATTCCAACCTCGGCCTGGGCGTGGGAACGCAGGGCGGCGGCGCCGTTCCCACCGACAACAACAATCTCGAATTCGACCGGGGAAATTCCGATCTCTTCGTTCCCCACGTTTTCGTCGGGTCGGGAGTTTACGAATTTCCTTACGGAATCCACGTCAGCGGCGTCTTCCGCGCCACGAGCGGAGTCTATTTCACCGCGGTAGGCCCGCCGATTGATTACGACGGCGACGGGATTTCATCCACGCGGCCTCGTACAACCCGGCGCAATCAGTTCCGTGGTCCGAGTTCCGCGAACCTCGACTTGCGGTTCGAAAAGGACTTCCGGTTCGCCGAGAGATTTTCTCTGGCGCCGCTCGTTGAGTTTTTCAACATAACCAATCAGGCGAACCCCGAGCTCATCAACAATTCGTTTGTCGGCGGAGCGCCGGGCCCGGATTTTGGGTCTGTCCGTGTTCCGTTGCCGGGTCGCGAGGTTCAGTTCGGCCTTCGTTTCAATTTCTAGGCCGGAGGGAGCCGGGTCAATTTGCTCGCATCGTGTGCGCTTGATTTGACCCGGCTTTCGACACGGCGCCGCTGCGCTACTGCGCGCCAGTTCGTGGAAATTGCTAGCGGCGCTGCTGTCGGGAATCGCTCGGACTTCAGCTTCGGAATAAGCGGGGGAAGAATGCGGGAACTCGTTGTGCGTATTCGTCGAACTGCGCGCCGAAAGCTTCGCGCAACAGCTTCTCTTCGCTTCGCACTCGAATTTCGTTTCCGATCAGAAAAATCATCGTGCTCGCCAGCAAAGCTTCCCAACGGCTGACGGCAAGCCCCGCCGCCACTAGGAACCCAAGTATCCCGAGGTAAATGGGGTTCCGCACAAGCCCGTAAGGCCCCTGCGTGATCAATTCATGGCCTTCGACGATGCGCGCTTGATAGGCCCATTGCTTCCCAAGCGTCCGGACCGCCGAAAACACGATCCATACTGACGCGCTCGCGATGACAACCGTCACAATTCCCAGAGCGATTTCAGCGGGTTCCGGCATCGGAACGATCGGTGAATAGTTTGGCCGGTGGAAAAACCAGACCGAAAAGAAGGCGACGCCTTGGATTAGAATCCCCAGCCGTGATGCCGAGCCGCGCTTTTTCTCCTTCGCTTTGGGCGGTTTTTTTTGGGAAAAGAAGATCGCGGCAAAGAAGCACCAGGAAAAAATCACGGCATAGAAGACTATCTGCGCGATTTTGTCGGAGTGGGGTTCCATTTTTTGTTGTTACGCGGGAAAACAAAGAAAGTATCGACTTTTCGCGCTCCATAAATTCTTTCGGAACGACTTCTGCGTCTTCGTATGCTCGTAGCCGTTCCGCTCGTAGAAGGCGTGCGCGCGTTCCCGAATCACATTCGACCGGACGCCGGCGAGCTTGCATCCTCTCTCTCGTCCCCACTGTTCCGCGCATTCCAGCAG
>JBAWGF010000184.1:0-2935 GCA_049592615.1 Candidatus Acidiferrales bacterium | reverse complement strand
CGCGACCACGAACGCCGACTGCGCATGCGACCACGATGGATTGAAATACAAATACACCGGAAGGGAGCTTCCGAACCATATCCCCAGAGTGGCGATAAATGCGCAGCGCTCCGGAAAGAATTTCTTGGCCATTCGGAACGAAATCCATAGCCCAAGAAACCCATAGATCGCCGTTCCAAATGCCATGGCGATCGTGTAAGGCCAGGAAAATCCATCGGCGGAAACGTGAGCGCCGAAAGCATCCATAGTTTTCACGGCGAAGTGAGCGGTGAGAAGAAATGGAAACCAGAGAATCGCGGGCCCCACGGTAAAGTGATTGTCGAGTTGCCCGGTGCGCGTGTATTGATTCGGCAAGATATGGCCCTGCGAATCAATTCTACCCATGCGAAATGTCGGATTGGCCTCGAGCCAGTCTTTTTGGAAGTCGAGCCGCCCTTCAATCAGCATAGCCCGGCCGTACGCGTAATATCCCACTCCATCGCCTCGCACCCAGGGGTTCACCAGCGGCAGGGTCAGAAGAAACAGACAAATGAGGCACTTTTCGTAGCGGGATAAATTACGCCGATCGTTCAAAAGGTGCATGGGGCCCACGCGGAGACGTCACGTCGTTTTTTGTCCTGTCACTTGCGAACGGCGGGGGCTCGCAAATTTGGAATGCGGCGTTGCTCAGGGCGTCATCGAACTGGCTGCATTCGCCCCGGCAGCCCGACTGGCCGCTCGTTCTCCAGCTCCCAAGTATTCCTCTTCTTTTTTCTTCTGAAAATAGGCCACGACGCGATCCACAATTTCCGAGAGTTGCATCGTCGGGCGAAAACCAGTGAGCTGCTGAAGCTTTTCGAGTGAAGGGACGCGGCGCGGCATGTCCTCGAAGCCCGGCTCGTAAGCCTGATCGTAAGGTATAAACGTGATCGGCGATTCGCTGTTCGTGCTTTGTTTAACGAATCGCGCGAGCCCTTCGATGGAAGTTTCCTGGTCGCTTCCGACATTCACGACCTCGCCGACAGCTTTGTCCGTCGCAATCAGCCGCAGAATCGATTCGACGGCGTCGCGTACGTCGCAGAAACAGCGCGACTGCTGGCCTGTGCCGTACACGGTGATCGGCGCGCCTTCCACTGCTTGCCGCACAAAATTCGGCAGCACCATGCCATACCGGCCGGTCTGCTTCGGTCCTACCGTGTTGAATAGCCGGACGATAACAACCGGCTGTTTTTTTTCTTTCCAGTAGGACAGAGCAAGAAATTCGTCGAGCGCCTTCGAAGCTGCGTAACTCCAGCGTCCCTTGGTTGTTGGACCGAGGACCAGGTCCGCGTCTTCATGGAATGGAACCTTGTCGCTCTTGCCGTAAACCTCGGATGTCGAGGCAATAAAAACGAGCTTTTTTTTCTTCGATGCGGCGTCCAGAACGAGCTGTGTGCCGTACACATTCGTTTCGAGCGTACGCACAGGGCTTTCCACGATCAGGCGCACGCCAACCGCCGCGGCGAGATGAAACACCACATCGGATTCGTCCACCAGTTCGGCCAGCAGTTGGCGATTCGTGATCGAATCGAAGAAGTAGTGAAACCGCTCGTGCGTTTTCAAATGGCGGATGTTTTCGACGCTTCCGGTCGAGAGGTCGTCGAGCACAAAAACTTCGTCTCCGCGCCCCAGCAGCTTTTCCGCCAGGTGCGACCCGATAAAGCCCGCCCCGCCGGTGATCAGGTAACGCAAATTTTCCCCCTAACTTGGATGTCCGTCTTTTTCGTCCGGCGCGGCTGGGAATCGAGCTGGTTTGGAAACGTCCTCGCCATACCCGTAGCCATACGCATACGGGTAGTAGCGGTAGGAGTAGTAATAATCCGGTGCACTGGAATCGACGGCGTTTAATACGACGCCGAGCATGCGGCATTTCACGGCCGTCAGCAGGTCGCGAGTCCGCGTGAAGGCTTCCTTCGGAGTTTCGCCGCTTCGCACAACCAGCAGTACGCCGTCCGTGAGCGCCGAGAGAATCACGGCATCGGTCGCAGCCATCACCGGCGGCGAATCGATCACGATAAACTTAAAGCGACGCCGCAATTCCGCGATGGCCTCGCGCATCCGGTGCGACGACAGCAGGTCCGCCGGGCTCGGCGGCACCGGGCCAGTCGTGAGCGCCGTCAGATTGCTGATTGTCGGGTGCGGGATCGTGACTTCATCCAGGCTCGAGACGCCTGCCAGATACGAACTCAACCCAATATCTTTTCCCCCGGTCAAGTTTAATGCGCGGCGAATCCCAGGCTTGCGCAAATCCGAATCCATGAGCAGCGTGCGATCGCCAAGTTGCGCCAGAGTCACCGCCAGGTTTACAGCCGCAGTCGTCTTTCCCTCTCGGGGCAAAGCGCTGGTCACCAGAATCACTTGCGGCGGATGCTCGGCCTGCGAAAGCAGCAGCGAAGTCCGCAGCGCGCGGAATGCCTCTGAGATTTGCGATTTCGGCTGGATGTAGGAAAGCAGCTCCACGCGCGGACCTGATGCGGATTGCGGCGCAACCTCGCGCGCCAGACGCGACAATCGATTGTGATGGCCGTTCATACCCGGCAGCGACGGAACAACTGCCAGAGACGGAAGACCGGTTAGAGCTTCGATGTCGTCCGGCGACTTCACCGTGTTGTCGAGATACTCGCGGAAGAGCGCCAGCCCGATTCCTCCCACCAGCCCCACAAGAAGCCCCATCAATATATTGCGGGCTTTTTGCGGGCGCGAAGGGCTCGCAGGGGCCAGCGCCGGATCCACCACGCGGATATTGCTCGAGCGCAAGCCCGCCGTGATTCCTGCTTCCTTCAATTTTTGCAGCAATCCGTCGTAAAGCTGTTTGTTCGATTCGGCATCGTGCTGAAGGATGTGGTACTGCACGAGCTTTTCAGCGAGATCGTTTGCCTCTGCCTTCTGTTTGTCGAGCGCTTCCTGCAGGAGTTGT
>JBAWGF010000183.1:0-13379 GCA_049592615.1 Candidatus Acidiferrales bacterium | reverse complement strand
GTCGGGCCTGAGGCAAGACCATTTCCCGGGCCGCTCGCAAAACGATTTTGTTGCTCGTTCCACCAATTCTTGTCGTCGCCAGAAAGCAATTCAAAAGCGGCGGGGGCGAGCGGAATCAAAACCAGGCGGCGCAGGGCTGGACCCTTGGCGCCGCTGGCATCGGTCTGTGCGGCGCTCTTGCTCGGCGCGCCAAGCTGGCGACGCTCGGAAGAATTTTGATCAAGAAAGCTATCGACGAAGTTTTGCTGCTGGTCGAACTTTTCGTCGATCACCTTGAGATTGTCCGCCAGCCGCTGCTGAGTTCCAGGTGACTTTGGTCCCGCGAGAATCTCCGCCACGCGGTTCGTGTGATCGGAAATAATGTCGGCAGTGCCCAGATGCGCGGGCCGCAGCCAACCGTTGTTATCGCTCTTACGCATATCGGTCGCCATCCAATACGCTGCCGCACCGGCGAGAACTCCGACGCGGAGAAATTCGCTCGCGTCGGTCTTGTCGGCGGTGTCTTCGCTCGTGTGGTGGGTCCAATCGGGATCGTGTCCCAGCATCACCGCCGCAATACCCATTCCCGTGAAGATGTCGTGATCGCTGCCCTGCACGTAGGGAATCATTTCCGCGGGCCAAAAATTGCGCGTGCCCGCGGGGGCGTGCAGATCCGCTTCGCGCGTTTGCTTCAGAATATCGGCCATCATGCCGTTCAAGTATCCTCCGACAGAATCAGGCGTGCGCGTGATGTAAAAGCGGGAATTGGTCTTGACCGTGTCTTCGCCGACCATATCCAGATTCAAATTCATGGCAATGCAAGGCTCGCCGGCTTTGTACGGCTTGCCGGGACTCCGGCGCGGATCATCCCAAGCGGAATTGCATGAGCGCGCTTCTGGATGTTTGGTGACATACGCGAAGGTTCCGAAGTATTCCGGCACCCACATGAAGTGAATCGTCCTGCCCGGAGCAGGAAGTTTTCCGGAAGCGATCAATGTGTGGAGTGTGCGCGCCATTTCGAGCATCGCGGCTGAGCCGCTGGCGTTGTCGTTCGCGCTCCACTTGGGATGGTCGAGGTGACCTGTGATCAGCACCTCCTCCTCGGGATTCTTGTTGCCGCGAATCCACGCGTGGACGACGGTGAGCTGGCCGGGGCCGAGCGTGGCGTCAATCTTTCCGTGCACGCGAACCGGCCCCTGGCGCATGAGTCCGCGCAGTTGCGTGTATTGGTTTGCTGAAATCTGAAAACCGCCGACCGTCTTGTCCAATTCTTCGGCGCGCGGCCAAATGCCATTGTAGCGAACCATGTCCGGATGATCGGGGCGATCGCCCGGCGCGGGGTAAATCACGACTCCGATCGCACCGTGCTGGATGGCTTCGCGCACTACGTTTTCGGCGTAGCCATAGGCGAGCGCCACTTTGCCGCGAACATCTCTGTCCGCGCCTTCGTAGTCCTTGGCGCTCGTGCCCGCGCCAACCTCCACGAGTTCGCCGGACCAGTCTCCGCCTTTGGAATAGGTGGAGACGCACATCGGAACATCGCTGAAGCGGCAAAGGCGGAACGGAACGAAGCTGGAATCTTTGCCGGCGGACTCGACCCACAGCTCGCCGCCGCGCATGTCCCAGCCCATCGGGGATATGAAAGTTTGATAGCGCGTTTTTCCATCCGAGGGGAATTGCTCGATGCTCGATTCGATTCCCCAGGCGCGCAGCTTGAGCAGGACGACGTCTTTCGCCACCGAAGCCATCATCGGACTGCCCTGGATGCGGTGGTATTGAATGATCTGCCGGTCGTTTTCCTGCGCGGCCTCGCCGGAGAATTCGTTGGCGATGGCGTCGAAAGTCGGCTGCGGGATCAAGTGCTGCGCGGCTGCCGGGAGCGCGAACAATAACGTGAGTGTAAGAGTTGTGATTTTCATGCGCGAAAGGGTACAACAAATAGAGGCGGCGGCGATTCAATTTCGGGGCCAGTTCAGTGCCCGACAATCCCGCCGACGAGTTCAGAACCTTGCGCGACTTCCGCTAGATTGAAAAGGAAAATGTGGGTATAATTGGCGATTGTGTGTTGTGTGCTGGCCCCACCTGAGCGGGTCTGCCGGGAATAATAGCCATGAAGCCCATTGTCGCCAAGGCGCAGGAGTCCCAACTTCGCAAGGATCATCCGGTGTTTCGCCCGGGTGACACAATCCGCGTTCACGTGCGCCTGAGAGAAGGCGAGGGCGAAAAGGAAAAAGAACGCCTGCAAGCGTTTGAGGGCGTGGTGATGAGCCGGCGCGGCGAGCTACTGGGCGAGTCGTTTACAGTGCGCCGCGTCAGCTTCGGGATTGGGGTGGAGCGCATTTTCCCGGTGCATTCACCGATGATCAGCTCGATCGAAGTGGTCCGCCAGGGCCGAGTGCGGCGCGCCAAATTGAATTACCTGCGCGCGCGCAAGGGCAAGGCCGCGCGAATCAAGCGCGTCGAGAAATTCGAGACGGTTGCGGCGACCGGCCCCGCCAAGTAATCTTCGTTCAATCATTGCTTATCTAGAGGCACACCTCTTCCCCAAGACGAGCTACCTTTCCTGCCTGTTTGGATATCTGTATTGCCAGCTCTCGACATTCCACGCGAGGATTCCTGCAACAACCAGCAGAGGGTTATCCAAAGATGAGTTCAGCCTATTTATGCCCGCTACACGAGAGTCGGGGCCAAATCCATCTCGGATGGCGCGCCGTCGCAGGCGATGCGGAAATTCTCGTACCAAGTTTCGGTGAAGGACTGCACAAGCTGCTCAACCGTGCGTCCCACGATCATCTTTCCGGGCGGCGAAATCTCGCCCCAGGTGCGCACGCGCGTGCCTCCGCCGGGTTGAAGTTCGAACTCAACCCACTGGCTGATCGTGACGCCGAGGGCGCGGTCAATCCAACCGAGTTCGCGAGGCGGCTCGCAGCAAATGATGAGGTGATCGATGACGGTTTTGACGGGGCGGACGCATTCAATTTCCAAGCGGCTGCCAACTTCCCAGGGACGGCCTTCCCAGTTGAGAGTGCCGTAAATATCGGCAAACTTGCGCCACATGTCGCAATTCGAATAAATATCCCAGGCGAGCGAGGGGCTGGCCTTGGTGGTAACGCTGTACTGAAATCGGTGCATGACTGTTCGTAACGCTCCTTCTGAATTCGGGCTTCACGCCTCTGAAATGTCTTGCCTTTTCGGCCAAGAGGTATTATTTATACAACGTTTCTTTAACGGTGTAAATGATATAAATTATGCGATTGCCTGGAATGGAAAGGAGCCGACATGCCCCGGAAAGCCGACGCGGGACTGGAAGGCCGCATTTTGGATGCTGCGTACGAATTGTGGAGCAAGCGCGGGGAAAGCGCTTTGACGATGAGGGCGGTGGCGCGGGCCGCGAAGACGACGACTCCGACCGTTTATCAGAGGTTCCGGGACAAGCGCGACCTGCTGGAGCTGCTGCGCGGCCGGGCTTTGCAGAACCTTTTGCGCGCCATCGAGCCAGCACGATCGTCCGCGGAGACGTGTCGTCGATTTCTGGGGTTCGCCTCGACGCACCCAAACGAGTACCGGCTGCTTACTGCCGACTGGGCCGTGCGTTTATCTCGCAAGGAGCCAAAGCCTTCATTTGAATTGATCAAGAAACGCCTGGCCGCGGATCTGGGAGGGTCTCCCGGCCAACATGCGCGGCTGGCACTGGCGCTGGGAGCCCTCGTCCACGGAACGGCCACGATGCTGCTCGTGGAGGGAGTGCACGAAGGAACTGCGCGGGAACTCCGGAGCGCTTGCTTCGCCGCGTGCGAAGCATTGATCGAGCACGCGTCACCGAAGTCCGGCCGGCAGAAAGCATTCTCGAGCGCCGGCGCGCACAGCTGAATAGCGTGTGGCTGTGCAGCCGACGGCGCGCAGGAAGCCCTGTCCTCATGTCTTGGAGTGGCGTTCGATCATTCGTTTCGTCAACAGGACAAGACCGAAGATCTGCGTCCATTCCGAAACGATGTTTCCCACGACCTGACCCCATTTGCCCTCCGAATCCATCTTGATAAAAAGTACGACCCAGCCAATTCCTGTAATCAGAAGGAATATGCTGAGCGAGTGATCGCGCAAGCGCTCCCAAACCGAAAACGTCACGTCTTTCGGCGGGCAGCGGCTTTGCCGGGAGTTTTTTTCGTACAAATACTTCGTCGCGAAAATCGTCACGACTACGCCGCCCCAATCGGCGATGGCGTTGCCGAAGAATGAACCGATATGGGTGCTGGGACTGGAGACGCTGTAGAGACAGATCCAGCTGGTGAGAATAAGGATCGAGGCAATGCTCAACGAATGTTCGCGAATAAAGTGGTGAACGGGATGAGGCTTTGGAGGCATTCAAACTCTCCTATTCAAGCGGTGTTCGCGCGAAATTCATCAGCACACTTGACCGGCGCGAAGGAATTCCACGCGCCATGATAACAATGAAAGTTCGGAATGGTTCGGGCGGTAAAAGTTAGATTTCGCCAAAGAAACGTGCACGCACCGAGTCGTCTGCAGGAAGCTCGGGCCCGTCGAAAAGATGATCGGGAACTCGCGTCATATCCTCGTCGATGAGAGGCAAGGCCTTCTCTCGGATGCGGCTTGCTTCGGGGGTCTGCTCCTGAAAGACAGTGCGCAGCCATCCCATGACAGCGTGGCAATTTCGATATGCCGCATCGTGTTGCTCGGCGTAGAGATGGCCGGCTCGGTCCCAGTCCGATTCTCGCAGCAAGTGATCACGAAGCGTTCGCGCATCACGGAATGCGAACGGCATGCCCTGACCGAAGGTGGGATCGCTGGTCGCAGCGGCGTCGCCAAGCAGTGCAACGCCCTCGCGATAAGGATGTTCGACCCAGCTGTCCCCTCCATCGAACGAGGCGAGCGGACCGATCGGCTCTGCGTGAGCGTAGAAGTCGCCCGCAAGCGGCAAGGCCTTCGCGCATTCCGATCGAAATAAGTCGAAGCTCCCGTGACCCTGAAGGCGATAGTTTGCAGAATTGGAATACCCAAGATAGGAGCGGAATCTGTCTTTGGTAATGGGAATGGTCCCCACGACCATGCCGTTCCCGGGGTTGAAGACGAGCCACGCCAGATCGTGACGCGCGGCGACGCCTGACATGAGGACTCCCGCGAAGAGATACGGTTGCAGATTCTTCTGGGAAGTGAAGCCTGCCCATTTGCGCACGGCGGAGCCGCGACCGTCGGCGGCGGCAACGAGGCGCGCCGAAATCTTCTCCGTGTGGCTGCCGCTCGCGACGAGCACCGCAGGAGATGGTCCCGTTTCCACGCCCTTGACGGTGATACCACGCCGAACTTCCGCTCCCGATTCTTCGGCTGCTTGAAGAAGCGCCTCCTGCATCTCGGGGTGGGAATAGGAGATTGCCGGAAGCTTACAAATTGTTGTTGCTGGGAGTTCGCGCGGACCAAAACCCAAATCAACCCAGGGAATCTCCGCGGCGCAGGTCTTCACCAAAAATTCAAACAGGCCCAGGTGCTTTGCCTCGGCAACACCCCAGGAACTGAGCAGCTCTCCCCGGACGCGGTCTTTGAAACGAGTCTCCTGCTCGATAATCAGGACCTTTGCGCCACGTTCCGCGACGGCTTTGCCGAGCGCGGAGGCGGCGAGGCCACCGCCAACAGTGACAAGATCGAAACGAGGTGCGTTCAATAGCTCTGCTCTCTAGGGATTTTCGGCCGGGACGCATGGTAATCGTTTCGTTGGCGTGTTGCAATCACGCGAAATGGATTGACGAGTGTGGATTCTCCACGCAGACGCTGTGTTAGAATCCCGGCGCGAGATGGGAAGACTCTGCTCTGCACGGTACGAACGCGAAGCGCGCCAGCACGGCTGGCAGCGCGTCGCTGGACTCGACGAAGCAGGCCGTGGCTCCCTCTTTGGACCGGTCGTGGCGGGCGCGGTGGTGCTCAACCCCCGGCGGCGAATAGTCGGACTGGACGATTCGAAGAAATTGACCCCCGATCGTCGGCGCGAACTGGCCGAACGCATCCGCGAACACGCGCTGGCGTGGGCGGTGGCGGAAATCGACGCGAGCCGGATCGACGCGTGGAATATCTACCAGGCAAGCCGCCAGGCGATGGCTGCCGCGGTCTCGCAGTTGTTCCCACTTCCAGATTACTTGCTGTTGGACGCCATCGAAATCGACCTGCCGATCGAACAGCGGGCGCTGATTCATGGCGACGCGCGCTCGGTTTCGATTGCCGCGGCATCGATTCTGGCAAAAGTCGAGCGCGACCGGCGGATGGAGGAGCTTGACCAGCTTTATCCGCAGTACGGCCTCGCGCAGAACAAGGGATACGGCACGCCGGACCATCTGGAAGCGCTGCGCCGACACGGGCCTTCGCCGCTGCACCGGTTTTCATACGCTCCGGTTCGCGAAGCGCGCTGCTGGGCCGCGGGCGCTACGCAGAATGCGTTGCCGCTCGAGGACCCGTCGAACATTATTGGCGTCTAGCCCTGCGGGAAGACGGGAGGAAGCGAGAATGGTAAAAGTGAGCGTGTTCTACCCCTACAGCGAGGGAAAGAAATTCGACATCGCTTACTACGTGGAAAAGCACATGCCCATGGTGCGCCGGAAACTTGGCGCGGCATGCAAAGGCTTGGCCGTAGAGCACGGGGTGGGAGGCGCCGCGGCAGGCGCTCCGCCAATTTACATCGCCATGGGCCACGCCCTGTTTGATTCCGCGGAGGCGTTTCAAGCCGCGTGGGCTCCCCACGCCGAGGCGATTATGGGAGACGTTCCGAACTACACGGCGATCCAGCCGATCATGCAGGTCAGCGAAGTAAAGATGTAGGCGGGCCCACCCCTGGGCCGAGGTTTCTGTTCCCAAGAGGCACTGTTATCCCCTTTGGCACCATGCCTGTCTCGACCGATTGCCCCTTGTTTTTTGCGCGTGCTAACCTTCACTTCTGAGCCGCACTCGTAGCCCGGACTCGCGGGCAGCGGTGTGCGAGTTCGGGGCAGGCGAATTCACTCATGGCCTTCAACAAGATCAAGGCGCAGGAAAACGCGCTCAAATATCTCAACCAGGGCAAAGTTGCCCAGGCCATCGCCGAATATCAGCAAATCCTCCGCAATGACGGAAAAGATCAAGCCACATTAATGACGGTGGGCGATCTCTTCGCCCGCCAGGGAGACATGCCGCAGGCCATCGAATACTTTGAGCGGCTCGCGCAGGTTTACCTGAACGACGGTTTCAACAGCAAAGCCATCGCGATTTACAAAAAGATTGCCAAGCTCGCGCCGAATGAGCTTCCGCCGCTCGAACGTCTCGCCGACCTCTACGTGCAGCAAGGCGTGTTGAGCGAGGCGCGGCCATTGTTCCTGCAAATTGCGGAAGCGCATCTGAAAGCGAACAAGGCGCCGAAAGCGGTAGAGGTGCTGCACCGCTTGCTCGAAGTGGAGCCGGAGAATTTGCGCGTGCAGATGCGGCTCGCCGAACTCTACAACGTGATGGGCCAGAAGAAAGAAGCGGCGCTGACTTATCTGGCTTACGCGCAGCGTCTATTTGACCGCAGCGAGTTCGACGAAGCGCAGAAATTGATTGACCGGGCGCTCGAAGTGGACCCGGTCAACGGGGCGGCGCTGCTGCTGAAAGCGAAAATGCTGGGGGCGGCCAACAAGGGCGCTCAGGCCATTTCGATTCTTGAAAACCATCCCGAAGCCGACGCCGGCAATGAAGTGACCCACCTGCTTGTGGACCTCGAATTGAAATCGGGACAGGCGCAGAAGGCCGCCGACCGCGCTCGAAAGCAATTGGCCCGCGGGCATGCCCATTTCGCGATGCTCTACAAGGTGGCCGAGTCGTTGATTGAAGGCGGGCAGGCCGATGAGGCGCTACCGCTGCTCGAAGAGCTTCGCGGCGCCATGATCGAGGCGAGCGAGCAGGAAAAATTCATTCAGTCGCTTTCGCGCGCGGCCGAACGTCTTCCCGGGCGGATCGAGCCGCTCGAGATGCTGGTGGATTTCAGCCGCCACACAAGCGATCCCTTCCGGTTGAATGCGTCGCTCAGCCAGCTTTCCGACGCGTTCGCGGCGCAGGGGAATTATCAGCGCGCCGAAGAGGTGCTCCAGGAACTGATCGACCGGACGAAGGGTGACGAGCGGCTCGTCGAGCGGCTGACCCAGCTCAAGGCTCGTAGCGGTGCGGGACCAGCAGCCACGCCGCAGCCTGCGGATGAGGCGAAACCACCCGAAGCGCCGGCAGCCCCTGCAGTGGATTTGCACGCCGCGGAAGAAAGGCCCCCGGCGCCGCCCGCGATTGTGGAAGAGGCGCTCGATGAAGAGACGCAGCGCTACATTGCGCAGGCGCTGACGGACGTGGACCTTTTCTCGAGCTATGGGCTGACGCAAAAAGCCACACACCTTCTCGAAAATGTCTTGCAGCGAGCGCCCCGGCACACGCCGACGCTCGAACGCCTTCTCGACATGCACCTCGGCGCCGGGAACGAGCGGCGCACCGCGGAACTTGCGGCTCAACTCGAGCAGATTCACAAAGAGCGAAACGATCATGTCAACGCGGATCGATTTGCCGAACTTCGCCAGAGATTCCAGAAGGCGGCGGGCCTGAAGTCGGAGGAATTGCCGGCAGCCCCGCCGATGGTGCCTCAAGCTTCGGCCGTCGCGCCCGAAGCGCAAGCGTCGGCGGAAGCCGCGGTGGTGGAAGCGGCGCCGGTTGAAACCGCACCTGCTCCGTCGGCGGCGCATCCGGAATTCGAAGTCGCACTGGTCGAGGCCGAGCCGGAAGCCACGGAAGCGGAAGCTGCGGCTCCTCCGGAGCCGGCGCAAGCAGAGCCAGCTGCGGCCGCAGCCGGCGATGAAGTGGATCTTTCCGACGAATGGGAAGCGATCTCGAAGGAAGTCGAGCAAAGCGAAGAGGCGGAAGTGGCTCCCGCAGTCCAAGAGACTATTGATGAAGAGGCGCCGGCCCCCTCGCCTGCTCCGGCGGCCATTGAGCCGGAGCCTGTTCTCGCGGAAGCAGAAGTGGAAGCAGCTCCCGCGGAAGAGCCTGCGCCAGAGATCTTGGAAGCGATTCCGGTTGTCGAAGAAGGGGCGCCGGCGGAGGAAGAAGAAGTCATTGAACTGGTGGACGAGCCAGCATCGGAGTCGCCGACTCCCGAGAAAGTGGCTGCCGGGAACGGTGAATTTGAACTCGAACTGATGCCCCACACGACGGCGACCGGAGGCAAGGCTGGCGCTGTCTCGACCGAAGACTTGATTAGCGAACTCGTGGCGGAAATCGACGAAATGGAAGCGCCGATGGCCGAGCCTGCTGTGGCTGCCGCGCCGGAGAAAACTCACGAGCGCGTGCCGGAAGTTGTAGCCGCGACGACTTCGGCGCCCATGGCAGCCGCGAGCTCATCCGCTCCGGTGGGAGAAGCAACGGCGGAAAGCCTGAACCAGCTCGCCGAAGTTTTTCAGGAGTTTCGCAGCGAACTGGGCGAGCTTGGAGAAGAGGACGAAGACCTCGAAACGCACTACAACCTCGGCATCGCGTATCGCGAAATGGGTTTGCTCGACGAGGCGATCGGAGAATTCCAGAAGGTCGCAAAGGCCGTGCAAAAAGGCAAACCGTTCCGGTATGCGATGAACTGCTCGACGCTGCTGGCGCTGTCGTTCATCGACAAGGGCGAGCCCAAGATTGCGTCCATGTGGTACAAGCGGGCGCTCGAAGTGCCGGAACTCGAACAGGAAACGATTCTCGCATTACGCTACGACCTGGGCGTTGCCCAGGAGATGGCTGGAGAATCCAATGCGGCGCTCGACAGCTTCCGCCAGGTTTATGCGATGAACATTGACTACCGCGACGTCTCCGACCGCATCGCCACGCTTCAAAAGCAATAAACCCGCAACACATCAAATCATTTGAAGCGGGAACGCCTGTTGCCACTCCGCGGATAATCTCCCATAATCCTAGCCCGATGATGAGCCGCCTGTTGCGCGTCGTGTTGCTGCTGATCTGGCTCGAGCTGGGACTCGTGCTGATTATTTTGCCGTGGTCGGAAATTTGGGAGGTCAACTATTTTTTCTACCAGTACCCGACGCTGGGATTCTTCCTGAATAATCCATATCTCCGCGGCGCGATCTCCGGGCTCGGACTGATGAACGTGCTTTTCGCACTCGAGGCGTTCCGCATTCGGATTTCCGCCGTTGCCACCCACACCTAAAAAACCGATCGTCTGTTACGTCACCGACCGAAAAGCGTTCGGACCGGCCGATCCTCTCCGAAGCTTGCTGGAAAAAATACGCGCGGCGGGTGGGGCGGGAGTGGACTGGGTGCAAATTCGCGAGAAAGATTTACAGGCGCGGGAACTGCTCGAACTGGCGCGGCAAGCAGTTGCCGGCACCACGGCGCGCGTCTTGATCAATGACCGGCTGGATGTGGCGCTTGCGGCCGGCGCGGCGGGCGTCCATTTGGGACACGAATCGGCGACGGCACGCGTAGTCGTCCGTTGGTCCCGCGCGGGAAATGCGCCAGCCGAATTCCTCGTCGGAGTTTCCTGCCACAATCTCGAAGAGGCGCGCGAAGCCGAGAGTGCGGGCGCGAACTACATCTTTTTCGGGCCGGTTTTCGACACACCCTCGAAGCGCTCCTTTGGCCCGCCGCAAGGAATTACACGGCTGAATAAGGTGTGCAGGGTTGTGCGGATTCCGGTGATCGCGATCGGTGGCGTGAACGAAGAGAACGCGACAGAATGCGCGCACGCCGGCGCATCTGGAATTGCGGCGATTCGTTTGTTTCAGGAAGCAGCCGACGCAGCGGCGCTTCGAGACACTGTCGCACGTTTGCACCGAATCGCTTGAGTGGCGGGTTTCAAAAAGGATTTGAGACTACGCGCTAAGCCAGCGGCCGACGGGCTGACAGCTTTCGACGTGGTCGCAGATGACCTTGATGACTGCCGTGATGGGAATCGCAAGGATCAATCCCATCGCTCCCCAGAGCCATCCCCAGAACAGCAGCGACACGGTGAGCGCCAGCGCGTTGAGCCGCACACGCCAGCCAACCAGCGCCGGGATCAGCAGATTCGCCGCGACGAGATGGAAGAACGCGAGCATCAGGAAGATGCCGACGAACTGCTGCACGCTATGAAACTGCTTGAGTCCGATCAGAATCGGCGGCACACATGCGAGCACGACTCCGAAATACGGGATGAGATTGCAAAGGCCGGAGACCAGCGCGGTCAGAAATGGAAAGTCGAGGCCGATGGCTAGAAAGAAAAGCCAGCTCGAAATGATCAGGATGAGCCCGACGAGCGCCGTGCCGACGACGTAGCTTCGCAGGACCATCGTCACGTCCGCAAGGGTCTGCTTCACGGCCGTGCGATCGGTGGCTGGAAATAATTGCATCGTGGCGTGCCAGACCTGGCGTTTGGCTGCGAGCATGAAGAAAACCAGGAACGGCACGAACGTCATAACCAGGAGGACCGAATAAAGACCCGTGAGCCGCGAAATTACGGCCGAGCGAAACGGGTGAGATTCGGCGACCTCCACGATGCGTTCACCAGTGCGCTCGGATGGATTTATTTCCGAGACGCGCGCTTCGAACATCTCGAGCTTCTTCTCGACAGCGCCTGCGACGGCGCGCAGCGGCGCCCGGTACTTCGGCCATTCGGATCCGAACTGGTCCATGCGCTCGATCAGCGACCATGCGAGGACTATCAGGACCGCGAGCGAGAAGAGAACAACGATCAGAGATCCGAGAGCGCGCGGCACATGCCATTCCTCGAGCCATGAGACGACTGGATCGAGAAAATACGCCACGAGCACGGCGACCAGCAGCGTGACGAGTACGGAAGATGCCCAATAGCAAAATGCAATTACGATTCCTGCGGCTATGATGCGAGCGCTTACCGAGCTTGAGCTGCCTGCCCTGGTCCCCTCAGTCTGCATCCCCGGTACGATAGCACAGCCTTCGCCATGCAGATACGTCCGTGCCCGCAAATACAATGGCACGGGCCGGGAGGCAGGGTAACAAATTGGATGGCAGGGATTTCAGTTCGGCGGGCCCGCGCGCGCGGCGATGGTAGAATCACCTGCTTCCTTTCTTTCGAGGCGAGATCCCGAGCGCATGGCCAAACAGCTTTTCGGTACGGACGGCATCCGCGGCATTCCGGGTGAATTTCCGCTCGATGACGCGACGCTCGACCGAGTGGGCCTGGCGCTCGCGGAGTATCTTCGATCACTGATGGCCCGTCCGCGAGTCCTGATCGGACGCGACACGCGAGAGTCCGGCCCGCACATCGCCGAGCGAATCGCGCGCGGGCTTGCCGCCGCGGGAGCGGAGGCCGTTTCCGCCGGTGTTCTGACGACGCCGGGAGTGGCGTGGCTCGTGGACCGCGAGGGATTTGCCGCCGGCGTGGTGATTTCCGCTTCGCACAATCCGTATCACGACAACGGAGTGAAACTGATTTCCGCTTCCGGAATGAAATTTCCCGACGCGGTGGAATCCGAGCTCGAGGAATTCATTCTTTCTTCGAACGCTCCGCAGCCTCCGGCAACGGCGGTACCGCTCGACGGCAATGAAAAGCTGCATGAAGATTATCTCGAGGGTCTGCGTGCAGCCGTCCTTGAGGGAGCAAAACTTTCGGGAATGAAAATCGTGCTGGACTGCGCGAATGGCGCAGCGAGCCAGCTCGCGCCGCGGCTATTTCGTTCGCTCGGCGCCGAAGTGATCGCGATGAATGATGCCCCCGATGGGCGGAACATCAACGCCGGGTGCGGCTCGCTCCATCCGCAAGAAATGCAAAAGCACGTTGTGGAAACGGGCGCCGCGCTCGGAGTGGCATTCGACGGCGACGCGGACCGCGCGATTTTTTCGAGCGCAACCGGAAAGCTTGTGGACGGCGACGGCGTGCTGCTCGTTACCGGAACGTATTTGAAATCGTGCGGCAAACTCAAAGGCAGCGTCGTGGTCGGCACGTCGATGGCAAACCTTGGCCTTGAGCGCGCTCTCGAAAAACATGGATTGAAACTCGCGCGCACGGACGTATGCGACCGCTACGTCCTTGAAGAAATGCAGCGCGTCGGCGCTAACCTCGGCGGGGAGCAATCGGGCCACATCCTGTTTTTAGACGATGCCACGACCGGCGATGGAATGCTGACGGCGGTGAAAATCGCGTCGATCGTTTCGATCTCCGGGCCGCTCGATGAGTTGGTCGCCGAGCTGAAAATCTTTCCGCAGACGATTGTCAACGTGCGCGTGCGGCAGAAAGTGCCGCTCAATCTTCTGCCACAGGTTTCTCGGGTGCTCGGAGAGGCCGGAAGGGCGCTTGGCAATTCCGGGCGCATCGTCGTGCGCTACTCGGGGACCGAGCCCGTCGTGCGCGTGATGGTCGAAGCCGAGCGCGATGAAGATGTGCGCCACTGGGCCGAGTC